>CAZHOL010000007.1:0-17963 GCA_964534415.1 uncultured Candidatus Saccharibacteria bacterium
GCGATTTTTGGAAACTTGTAATCGTATTCGTTGTGATGAATGAGAATTGAACGTTCGGCCTGATATCGCAAAATGAAATTGTGATTGGTGCGAGTTTTTTTGTGAACTACGACGTGTTTTGCGTCGATGCCTTTAGCTTTAAAAAATTTTAAAGTTTCTTCGCCAGTCTCGTCGTCGCCAATATTGGTGATCACTCCGGTTTTTAGACCCAATTTCATCGCAGCATGTGCGGCGTTGTTTGCGTTGCCGGTACCGAGAATAGTCACCTCGTTTGAGTAGGGAATTTTTTCACCGAATCGCATGCAGAGCTCGCGAGTTTTCTGTGGATTATCATTTTCAATCCAAGCATCCATTAATTCAATAAATGTATCTGTGACAGTGTCACCGATACCAACAAAATCAAGCTGTTTTTTAAATCCGAACATAAATTCATTTTAGCATTGAAGTCTGTCATGTTTGGAAGTTTGTTCATATTGACAAAAATAGAAATTGTTCTATACTACGAGTGTTCTTTCTTAAACCACAAACGAAAAAAAGGAATCAATATGACATCTGAAAATGATAATCATTTCCCGCGCCCCATCACAATGAGACAGGCAAAAGAGGTGGGAACAGGATTTGCGGCTTTTCTTCTGACCTCGGGGATATCCGAGTGTGACCTGGCGAAGTTGCTTTCAGACAATGCAAAGCTGAACCACGTCTATGCGGCAATGGTCGCAGTCATGACTGCGGCAATGGTCACTTGACGTTCCTGGCTCATGCCGGCTCGCGTTTGCGCGAGCCGGCTTTTTTTATAAATTGAAATAGTCGTCCTTTTTTTGACAGGAACTTTGTGTAAAAAATTTGGCAAAGAGTAATGTGCACTTTTAAGACTTACTTTTATAGCCATTGACGGAATGGTTGTAGTATAGTATACTTAAATGGTTCTTTCACAAAAGCCGTTAGTCCAATCGGCTGTGCAATCGCACAAAAACAGGATTAAGAAGGGAGTAGTGTTATGTACAGTCAATGTTTTCTTAATGTCGGATCATTTCCGATTGTGGTTCCAATGAACCATGAACATTCCAGTTCGTTAACCAGCTTTGCAAAAATGCACAAGACAAGTTTTTATCTTTTCGATGAAAAGATGACCGATCAAAATTACGCACAGGTTTCAACAAAGCTTGTCGCGGGCGATCGTTACTCAGTGAAGATGTTTAAAATCGTAGGCTTCTTTACGGTGAAAGATTGCTTCGATCTCATTTCTGCGAATAATGCAAAACTTGTTGGAGCACAGGGTTTGGTCATGGCATATTTGCAGGGGCGCAAGCATCTACAGGCGCTCGGAAACACAGATATTATTTCTTTGGACACCAGAGAAAATCTGCCAAAAGTGTATAACAACTTTGCAGATGTGCCACGGATGAAGGTTATGCCGCCAACCCTCATGGTGTTTGATTTTGTTGCATTTCTGGATCTTACTCACCTCGGAGAAGAATACACCCTGCTCTTGTTTTGTAAGGAGGGGTAGACGATGAACTGATTTTCATTCTGAATGCAAGGCACGGTACATAATTTATGCCGGTTCGCGTTCGCGCGGACCGGCTTTTTTAATACTTCATGTATTTTTGATATAATATTCCCATGCAAATCGACGAACAAAAATTAGTAGAAACTGTTAAAAAATTATTAACTAAAGGCAAGGGGATTCTCGCGGCCGACGAATCTAACGGTACCGCCGACAAGCGACTTGAATCATTCGGAATCGCAACTGGCGAGGAAATGCGAAAGAAATTCCGCCACCTTTTCCTCTGTATGCCTGGAGTCGAAGAATATCTATCGGGCGTCATTTTGTACGATGAAACTTTTTGGCAAGACAATTGCGATGGAGTTTCTTTCAGACAAAGTCTCTCTAATCTTGGAATTCTCCCTGGAATCAAAGTCGATCTAGGAGCTAAAGATATGCCAGGTTTTCCAGATGAAAAATTAACCGTTGGTCTCGATGATCTCGCTGATCGTGCAAAAAGATATTTTGATGCAGGAGCAAAATTTACAAAATGGCGCGCTGTCATCAAGATTGACGCAGAGAAAAACCTCCCAACAACAGAATGCATTACCGCAAACGCTGAGGCTCTAGCTCGTTACGCTAGAATCGTGCAGGAAATCGGTCTTGTGCCGATTATCGAGCCCGAGGTATTGCTCGACGGAAAACACGATTTGAAAACTTCAGAAAAAATTACAACCATCGTCGTCTCAACTCTTTTTGAAAAACTCGCTGAGGCAAAAGTATTTCTTCCAGGTCTAATTTTGAAGACGAGCATGGTAATAAATGGAAATCAAAACAGCGACGAGGCTTCACCTGAGGAAGTCGCCGACGCCACAGTTCGAATGTTGAAAAAATCCGTACCAAGTGAAGTTGGTGGAATCGTATTTTTGTCAGGCGGTCAAACTGCAGTCGAGGCAACCGCTCATTTGGACGCAATCGCCGAGCAGGAACCGTTACCTTGGGAGATTGCTTTCTCATTTGCGCGCGCATTGCAGGAATCCGCTCTCCGAATTTGGGCAGGAAAGGACGAGAATATAGCTTCAGCCAGAGAGGAATTTTTGAAGCGTCTCAAATTGAATAAATTAGCAGACGAAGGAAAATACGACATAGCACTTGAATATTTAGACTAGTCGTGTATAATTGCACCCTATATGTTGATATTAAATGCTGAAAAGCGAGAATTAAAAGCGGATACATCAAAAATCAGAGCAGAGGGCAAAATCCCTGCGGTTTTCTATGGTCCAAAAGAAGCGAATACTCCTATAGTAATGAAAGAGGGAGAATTCATGTCTGTTTACCACGAGGCCGGTGAATCATCAATTATCACCCTAAAAATCGGCGCAGAGGAGCATGACACTTTGTTAAAAGATGTTCAATACGATGCATTGTCAGGCAAAGTTTTACACGCTGACTTTTATGTCATTGAAAAAGGAAAGAAAATTGAAGTTTCAACTCCTTTGGTTTTCGTTGGAGAGTCAGCTGCTGTAAAGGGACTTGGTGGTATTTTGATCAAAGTTATGCACGAATTGCCAATTTCAGCTTTGCCAAAAAATCTCCCACACGAAATCGAGGTGGACATTTCATCTCTCGTTGACTTCTCATCAAAAATTCACACAGGTGATATTAAATTGCCAGAAGGTGTAGAGTTGGACATCGCAGCGGAGGAAACTGTCGCATTGGTACAGGAACCACGAGAAGAGAAGGAACCAGAACCAGCTCCAGACCTATCAACAATCGAAGTAGAGAAGAAGGGTAAGACAGAGGAAGAGGGTGCAGCACCTGCAGCCCCAGCAGCAGAAGAGAAGAAATAATAATCAAAACAAAAGCACTCCATCTCGGGGTGTTTTTTGTTTTTAAATTGGTATAATAATCTGTATGAAATTCAGAAAGAAATTCCTGCTAATGATTTTCTTATTTTCTTTTTTTGCTATTTCTCCTCAAAAACTCGAGGCGGCACTAAGCGCAAAAGAGGAGGCGGCTCTCAAAGCGGAACTTTCTAAAATTGAAGAAGAGGCGAAACAGCTCGAGGCCACTCTACAAAAACAAAAAAGCGAATCTGCTACAATTTCACGCGATGTTAATGTGCTATCGAATCAGATAAAACAGGCCGAGTTGGCGATTCAGAAAAAGAATCTGGAAATAAAAAATTTGAAATCTACTATCGAACTAAAGGAGAAAACGATTACTGAATTAGATGCGGAGATTAATAAAGGTAAAATTGTGTTGGCAGAACTAATAAAAAAATCTAATCAAATGGATGTCACGAGTTTGCCAGAAATTTTCTTGGGCAATGAGAATTTGTCCGAGTTTTTTTCAGACATGGATTCATTTAATATGATTCAAAATCAGTTGAAGAAACAATTTGATGAGATTCGTGAAGCTCAACGCAAAACAGAAGAAGAAAAGAAAAATTTGGAAGGGAAGAAAAATGCAACCTTAGACGCGCAGGATGCAATTGTGCAGGAAAAGAAAACGGTCGCGGTGAAGAAACAGGAAAAAGATTATTTGTTAACTGCCAGCAAAAAATCCGAGGCAACTTATGCGTCGATTTTGCAGGAAAAATTAGCGAAGGCGGCTTCAATTAGAGCGGCGCTCTTCAAATTGCGTGACTCTGCCGGAATTTCTTTCGGTGAAGCTTTGAAATATGCGAAAGAGGCTTCAAAAAATACTGGAGTTAGACCCGCGTTTATTCTCGGAATTCTGAAACAAGAATCAAATCTCGGAACGAATGTCGGACAATGTTATTTAACCAACACAACAACAGGAGCAGGAATAGGAAAAAATACAGGAACACCTTTCTCAAATGTGATGAAGCCAGAACGTGACATCCCAACATTTTTGGCTTTAATGAAAAAATTGGGCCTCAGTTATTCATCTACTCCGGTGTCATGCCCGCAGTCAATCGGTTATGGTGGTGCGATGGGACCTTCACAATTTATTCCTTCAACATGGAATATTTACGCTGAGCGTGTAGCAAAAGCAGTTGGAGTTTCAACAGCGAACCCTTGGATTCCAGAACACGCCTTCACCGCGACCGCAATGTTTGTGGCTGATCTCGGTGCTTCACGAGGAGGATATTCCGCCGAGAGAGAGGCGGCTGCGAGATACTATGCCGGAGGGGCCTGGGCTACTCTAGGTATTGGATATGCAAACAGTGTTTTGGCGCATGCTTCTGATTTTGAACAGCAGATCAAATTCTTGGATGAGGTGGGGGATTAGGCTTCAACCCCTTGCCATTTCCACCCATTTTTGTTATATTCTCTCTACTAAATTAAAAACATGAAAAAGGACATACACCCAGATAATAATAGAAAAGTAATCTTCATCGACGATTCGAGCGGTGAGAAATTTCTCGTAAATTCAACAGTTAAAACAGATGTAACTGAAAAATGGACAGACGGCAAGGAATACCCAGCAACTCACATCGAAATTTCTTCAGCTTCACACCCATTCTATACTGGAAAGGAAAACATGTTGGACAGCGCAGGACGTGTCGAGAAATTCAAGGCTCGAATGGCAAAGACAAAGAAATAACAATTGGAAACCTGCCCGGCCAACTAGTGCCGGCGGGTTTTTAATTTAGTATACTAATACAATGAATCCGGACGATTTAAAAATATATAAAGAAAATCAAAAAACTCGTTTTCTCGCCGAGGAGCTTGAACGCCTAATTCAGAAAGAAAATGAAAACAATGAGCTAGTGAAAACTTCACCAGAAATGGCTGATTTAATTGCCGAAGAAAATGTCGAATTGGCCACTCAGAAAAACGCCATGCTCTCGCAAATCAAAGATATTTTGAAAGGGGAGAAAGAAGAAGAACAATTTCCAAACGAAATCATGCTCGAGGTGCGCGCCGGGGCAGGAGGTGATGAGGCTTCGCTTTTTGCTTCACAATTGGCAGAAATGTACACACGATATGCTGACTCGCGAGGCTGGCAGGTAGTTAAAGTGGACGAATCGCTCTCATCCGCCGGCGGTTTCAAGGAAGCCACATTCGAAATTCACGGTCAGGGTGTCTACAAAGCCCTCCGATTCGAAACTGGCGTTCACCGCGTTCAAAGAATTCCAATCACAGAGAAGGCCGGCCGAATTCACACTTCAACTGCATCAGTCGCAATTTTGCCAATTCGCAAGAAATATAAAATAGAGGTCAAACCAGAAGAAATTCAAATGGAGTTTTCTCGTGCCGGAGGCAAGGGAGGACAAAATGTTAACAAAGTCGAGACCGCCGTCCGCCTCGTTCACCTTCCAACAGGAATTGATGTACGATGTACTTCACAGAGAAGCCAGTTGAAAAACCGCGAAGTGGCTATGAGCCTCTTGATGGCAAAATTGCAAATGCATAAAGAGGAGGAAGAAGCTAAAAAATTCTCTGCAAACCGAAAAAATCAAATCGGAACCAACGATCGGTCAGAAAAGATCCGCACATACAACTTCCCACAGAATCGTATTACAGACCACCGTATTGGCGAGTCTTGGCACAACATTGAAGAGGCGTTGAAAGGTGATATAGGTGAAATGCTCGATGTTTTGGCTCAAAAACAGGCCGAATTAGAGGTAAAGTCCGATATGGAGGCATAAACTGGGCATAATCCTTGATTTTTAAACATCAATTTGCTAGACTTCGTCCTACATGATTTTAACAAAAAATAAAGTTTCAAAAGAGAAAATTGACGCCATGTTTACTGTTGGTGCTCATTTTGGTTACATCAAATCAAGACGACATCCAACAACTGCACCATATATTTTCGGTCGCAAGAACAATGTCGAGATTTTCGACCTTGAAAAGGTAGAGGCAAAATTAGCTGAAGCCAAAGAATTTATCAAAAAATTAGCAAGCGAAGGAAAACAGGTTTTGTTCGTTGGTGGCAAGAGAGAGGCTGCTTCAGCTATCTCTGAATACGCGATGAAAATCGATATGCCTCATGTTTCTGGCCGATGGATTGGAGGAACTCTTACAAACTTCTCAGAAATTCGAAGACGAGTTGAACATTTTTTGAAACTTTCTGTTCAAAAGGAGAAAGGTGAACTAGTTAAATACAAAAAGAAAGAGCGAGTTTTGATAGAGAAAGAAATCGTCAAAATGGAAAAGAGATTTGGTGGAATTGTTCCAATGGACAAAAAACCTGGAGCCGTCTTCATTATCGACGCTGACCGAGAATACATTGCTCGAGACGAAGCACTACAAACAGGTGTTCCTGTAATCAGCCTCGCTGGTTCAGATTGCGATTACTCAAAAATCGACTATGTTATTCCAGGAAATGACTCATCTGTAGATAGTATCAAATATTTCCTAAATGAAATGGTAGAATCATACCAAGAGGGTTTGGCTACAAAAAAGTAGTCTTATTATTGGTTAATAAAAAAATATGGCAATCACATTAGATCAAGTAAAAGCTTTACGTGAAGTAACTGGTGTTTCAATCCAAAAATGCAAAGAGGCATTAGAGGAGGCAAATGGCGACATGGAGGCGGCTAAAGCTGTTTTGACAAAAAACAGTGCAGCTTCTGCAGCTAAAAAGGCCGACCGAGTTTTGGGCGCTGGAACAGTTGGAATGTACTCTCACGCAAATGGAATGATTGGATCTATGGTCGAATTGTTATGCGAGACTGATTTCGTTTCAAACAATGCAGAATTCAAATCTCTTGCTCGAGAGATTGCAATGCAGATTTCTGCAACTGCACCTGAGATGGTTAAATCAGATAATCCAGAGGATGCTGACAAATGTTTGATTAAACAGCCATACATCAAAAACCCTGACAAAACAATCGAGGTTTTGTTACAGGAGGCAGTGCAGAAATTTGGAGAGAAAGTCGAAATTGGCAGAATGGCTCGATTTGCGATTTAGTCAAATTCAATGAACTCTACTATTATAATATTCACCATATCTTTTGTTGTAATTTTGTTTATGGTTCTAAAACAAAATTATGATTTGAATAAAAACAATGTTGCAGGTCATGATTGTTTCAAAAAGAGAATGGATCGTTTTTTGGCTTCAAAATGGTTTGCATTCTCTGAAAATATTGGTAGAATGAAAAACCGTGTAGTTAGCGTCGTGTCGACATGGCCACATCGGGCGAAATTGACCCTTAGTGTAGTGTGGGGTAAAATTCGAAACAAGGTAGACAAGTATTTCGAGCACTTTCACCGCAGTCAATATTTTGGAAATAGAGGACCAATATCGAGTTATTGGAAAACTGTTTCGGATCACAAGGACTCGTTGAAAGATATAAAATAAGCCACCTTAGCTCAGCTGGTAGAGCAATAGTTTTGTAAACTATAGGTCGTCAGTTCAAATCTGACAGGTGGCTCCAAGTAGTTGAAAATCTCCATAAAAATGGTAGTCTAATATACAAATGGATTACAAAAACAGCCCATATTTCCACGTTGCTCACGCTCGCGATTTGACCGGTCGGGATAGAGTGATTTATCGATTGCTCGAGATTTTACCAGGATTTATGTCATGGGGAACATTCTTGGCTGTTATTTTGTGTTCAATTTTCATCCCCGTATACACTGCGATTTTCATTATTGCTTTCGATTTGTATTGGCTTTTGAAAACTATTCATCTCTCATATCATCAGTACTATAACTGGCGCCGATTGAAGCACAACAGCGATGTAGATTGGTACGAGAAATTGCAGAACATGAAATTCGAGCGAATCCAGCACCTCATAATTTTGCCGTACTACAAAGAGGGTATTGAAGTGGTAGAGGGCACAATAAAATCTCTCGTAAGTTCGAAATACAAAGCGAAAAAATTGCTGGTAGTTCTCGCCGCAGAGGCGCGCGCCGGCGAGGGGGCGATTCAACTTGCTAATAACATGAAGGCCAAGTATGAAAAATATTTCGGTCAATTCATCGTAACTGTCCACCCAGAAAACTTACCAAATGAAATCAAGGGTAAGGGCCCGAACATTGCGTATGCATCCGAGCGGGCTCGAATCGAAATTTTAGATAAAAATAATATTCCATATGAAGACGTTTTGGTTTCTGCATTCGACATCGACACCGTTATTTGGCCACAATATTTTGCATGTTTGACATGGCATTTCATGACAGCAGAGGATCCATACAACAAATCGTATCAGCCGGTCCCACTTTATAATAACAACATTTGGCAAGCTCCCGCATTGTCACGAGTGGCCGCTATCACCAGCACTTTCTGGCAAATGATTCAGCAGGAGCGACCAGAGAAATTAGCGACATTTTCTTCACATAGTATTCCTTTCAAATCACTGTATGAAGTTGGCTATTGGCAGACAAACATGATATCAGATGATTCGCGAATTTTTTGGAATCTATTTTTGGCCAAGGATGGAAATTATGCAGTTGTACCGATTGCATATCCTGTCTCAATGGACGCGAACCTCGCACCAACATTGTTCGGAACTCTCAGAAATATTTACAAACAACATTTCCGATGGATGTGGGGAGTGGAGAATATTCCATACATGCTTTTTGGTTTTATCAAAAACAAAAAAATTCATTGGAAGCAAAAGTTGAACAAAACTTTCACGCAACTAGTTGGATTTTGGTCACTAGCAACTAATCCAATTATGATTTTGGTTCTCGGATGGCTACCAATTATTCTCGGAGGAAACGAATTCCGTACAACAATTTTGTCATACAATTTGCCGATCGTGACGCGAGTTCTTTTGACAATTGCCACTTTAGGAATTGTTTTTGCGGCGATTGTTTCGGCTTCATTATTACCTGAAATGCCTGCAGAATTTAAAAATCGAAAATCTCGCTGGTTTGTCATGATATTCCAGTGGGTCTTCGTGCCGTTCACCATTATCATTTTCGGATCCTTCCCAGGATTGCACGCTCAGACTCGATTGATGTTGGGAAAATACGTTGGAGCTTTCTGGGTCACACCTAAACATAGAAAATAATATGCAACCACTTTCAAAGAAAAAAAGAGCGATTTCATGGGGAATTTTGTTTTTGATATTTTTAATCGTGAGCCCACTAGTTTTGTATTATTCTTTCGGCTATAGATTCGATGATTTGCGTGGAATAATCAAGACCGGAGGAATTTATATTCATTCTGATATTGCTAATACGGAGATATTTGTCGACGGAGAATACTTCAAAAATAATGGTGTGTTGATAAAGAATACTTTGATACAGGAATTGGATCCAGAGACTCCACATAAAATCGAGGTCAGAAAAGATGGTTACTATAATTGGAATAAAGTTCTCACAGTTCGCGAGGGCTTGGTGACAGAATCTGCGAGCATGATGATGCCAAAAGATATTGAAGCTAATGAGATTTTGCCTTATGTGACAAAAGATGGAGTCGCAACATCAACAAGTATGATTCAGGGAATTAAATTAGCAAAAAACTCCGAATATTTGAAAGTTGAAAAACTATTCGCGCCAGCTGTGGTTACACCTCCAATCAAAGGGTCCGTCGCAACAACCACAAAGGAAATTCCAAAATACTTTACAGAATTGAACATCTCAGATTCTGATAAACTAGATAATCTAATTGTCCGCGGTGAGGAAGTTGCTTGGGTTGAAAATGGCGATGTTGTGATTCATTGGATTGGTGAAAAAGATGCGTTTCCTTTCTACTATTGTAAAAACGAGATTTGTGAAAGCGAGAAAAAACTAGATTGGAAAAATGACATTGCACGTTTTGATTTCCTACCAAACAGAGACCACGTTTTAGTTGTTTTGGGCGTAGATGGAATCTGGGCAGTCGAGATTGATGATAGATCAGAACGCAACATACAACCTATTTTTGTCGGAAACAAATTGGATTTCCGAATCAATGAAAACAATAGAATTGTCGTTTTACAAAACGGATCTTTCTTCGAGTTGAGATTCTAAGTTTGTAAAAGGGGCGCGAAAATTATAAAATAGTCACTAATGAATAATATGCAAAATGAAAAAGGGCACATTCATCCGATTACGCGGATGATAGATGAAATAGCTATAGCACTTTCGGATATGGGTTTCGAAATTGTTTCTTGTAATGAAGTTGATGATGAATATCACAATTTCGACGCCTTGAACGTTCCTGCGGATCATCCGGCCCGAGATATGCAGGACACTTTCTGGCTAAAGGATTTTCCAAAACATTTGTTGCGAACCCAGACTTCGAACGCGCAGATTCACTATATGGAGAAAAATAAACCACCGTTCAAAATTGTGGCTTCTGGTAAGGTATATCGATATGAGGCGACTGATAAAACTCATGAAGTACAATTTCACCAGGTTGAGGGTTTGGTCGTTGGGGAGGGAATTTCTATGGCCAATTTGAAACATACTTTGAAACTATTTTTGTCAAAAATTTTCGGTGAAGATTTGGAAATACGTTTTCGCCCTTCTTTCTTTCCGTTCGTTGAACCTGGAATTGAAATCGATATGAAACGAAAGGATGGAAAATGGATTGAAATTCTCGGTGCGGGAATGGTTAACAAGAAAGTTCTCGACAACATGGGAATCGATTCGAAAAAATACACAGGATTTGCTTTCGGTGTCGGATTGGATCGTGTCGCAATGATGAAATTCGGTATCGATGATATTAGATTTTTGTATAACGGAGATCTGCGTTTAATTAATCAATTTTAATTTATGATAATTTCATACAAATGGTTGCAAACATATTTTGAAGAAAAACTGCCCGAGCCAGAGCAGTTGGCGGATTTGATTTCTCTGCGAGCTTTTGAGATTGAAAGCGTCGAAGAAAACGGAGAGGACTTCAAAATTGATATCAAAATTTTGCCAGATCGAGCGCACGATTGTCTCTGTCACGATGGAATCGCTAGGGAAGTTTCCGCGATCACTGGAATTCCGATGAAAAAGAGAAACATTGAGGTGGTTGCGGGTGACTTCAAAAGTGATTTGAAAGTTGCCATTCACGATAGCGCGTGCCGAAGATATATGTCGCGTGAAATTAAAAATGTTGTCGTCGATGAATCTCCTGTCGAATTGAAAGAGAAATTGGAATCAATTGGTCAGCGTTCGATTAATACAATTGTTGATATTACGAATATCGTGATGTATACCATGGGTCAGCCGATGCATGCTTTCGATGCGGACAAAATTTCCGGTGTTGAAATCAATGTGCGAATGGCTCGAACTGGCGAGAAGATCAAGACTCTCGATAACAAGGATGTTGAATTGGATGAAACAGTTTTGTTAATTGCGGACGCTTCAGAACCATTGGCGATTGCTGGAATCAAGGGTGGCAAAAAAGCCGAGGTAGACAAAGCCACAAAAAATATCATTTTGGAATCTGCCAATTTTCATCCGACAGGGAATAGAAAGACTGCACGAAAGATTGGAATCACAACCGATTCTTCAAAACGATATGAAAATGAAATTTCTCCAGAAATTGCCGATCGTGCGATGGATATGGCTACTGAATTGATTTTGAAATATGCCAAATCAGATGCGACTACGGTTTCAGAAAAAATTGATTGCTATCCGAAAAAATGGCGAGCGTACAACACTGGGGTTTCAGTAGATGAGACGAACAACTTGCTCGGTTTGAATTACACCGAATCTAATATTGCGCGAGTTTTTGATTTGCTCGGATTTAATTGTGAAGTTGTCAGTGTCACTGAACGCGTCGCCGAAGAAGCCAAAAAATTAGTTGGTGCGAAATATAAATATGCTGCGAGCGTGTTTTTTGATGCTCCTACAGCATTTGATTGCTCATCTTTCATTTCGTATGTATACGCTCTCGCAGGATACACAATACCGAGAATGGCCGTTGATCAATTTGTTTTCTCGGAGCGAATCACGGCAGACGAATTGTCAGTTGGGGATTTGGTATTTTCAAATACCGGTGAATTAAAAAGAAAAATTGATTACAAGAGCGTTGAATTTTTGAAGGGAACGGAAATTCCGAGTGGTGTTGATCATGTGGGAATTTATCTCGGTGACGGACAAATTATCCACGCCACAGAATTAAATGGTGCAGGAGTAGTTATTGAGAATTTAAACGAGAGCGCACGATTCAAAAACATTGTTGGTTACGGCAGACTGGCAAAACAGGGCGAGAAGAGATTTGCCGTCACTGTTCCAGTCGAGAGAGTTGATATTAAAAACTCGCCAGATTTGATAGATGAAATCGCTAGAATTTTGGGATATGAAAATATCAAGGAAAAGCCAATTGAATCATTTGCTTTCAACCCAAATCAAAACAAAATGTATGCGTTGTCGGCCATGATTCGAAACGTCTTGGTTGATCACGGATTTTCTGAAGTCATGACCTACACTTTCGTTTCTGAGGGTGAATTGCAACCAGAGAAACCGATTTCCGAGGATAAAGGATATTTGCGAGCGACTCTCGAAATTGGAATGCGAAACGCTCTCGAGAAGAATATGAAAAACGCCGACCTGTTAGGATTGGATCAAATTCGTATTTTTGAAATTGGTAAAGTTTTCAGCAAGAAAGGCGAGCGAAACATTTTAGCAATCGGTGCCGTAATTAAAAATGCCTCAAAGAAACAAAAAGTTGGTGACATTTTGCGCGAGGCAGTCACGGCGGTTTCAGAAAAAATCGGTCAGGAAATTAGTGCGAAAATTTCTGACACAACAGACGTAATTGAAATTGATTTGGAAAAGATTGTTAATGCCGTCGAGTCGGTCGGCTACGAAAAACTTCCTCCTGTTGTTGGAGAGCAAAAGTACAAAATTATTTCGCAGTATCCATTTATGGTGCGTGACATTGCGGTGTGGGTGCCTGATGAAGTTTCAGAATCCGCCGTCCTCGATTTGATTGTGAAAAACGCCGGCAATTTGATGGTGCGAAATCGACTGTTCGATGTCTACAAGAAAGATGGGCGAACATCGTTTGCTTTCAGATTGGTATTCCAGTCGATGGAGAAAACCCTTACCGATGATGAAGCCAACTCCGTCATGGAGAAAATTTCCGGTGAGATGAAGGGACAGGGGTGGGAGGTGAGGTAAAATATATTGAAAATTAAGCACGAAATCCACAAAAAAGGACTTTGAAATAAGTTCTTTTTTTGATATAATATCCGCTATATATGGCAGAAAAAAAAGACAAACAAAAATACGGTGCGGATGAAATCACAGTGCTCGAGGGGCTAGAACCCGTTAGAAAGCGCCCCGGAATGTACATCGGTACCACTGGACCAGATGGACTTCATCACCTCATTACCGAAATTTTTGATAACTCTCGCGACGAGGCCATGGGAGGTTTTGCCAATCGAATCGAGGTGGCTCTTTTGCCCGGAGGTTATGTCCGCGTCGTTGATAACGGTCGTGGAATTCCCGTAGATAAACATTCAAAGACGAAAGTTTCTGCACTCGAAACAGTCATGACAGTTCTCCACGCCGGAGGTAAGTTCGGAGGTGAGGGCAGCGGTTACAAGGTCTCCGGAGGTTTGCACGGTGTGGGTGCCTCTGTTGTTAACGCACTCTCAACTCATCTCATTGCCGAGGTCCATAAAGACGGAGATAAATATCGACAGGAATATAATATTGGAAAGAAAAAGGCCGACGTCAAAAAGATCGGCAAAACAAAATACAACGGAACCATCATCACTTTCAAACCGGACGACACAATTTTTGAAACTGTCGAATTCGACTTCAAGAAAATTCTTGGTCACCTCCGACAACAAGCATATTTGGTGAAAGGTTTGCGAATCACTGCAATCGATGCTCGACTCGCGAGTGAGAAAATGGATTTCGACGAAATTTATTACATCAGCGATTCTGAGGTCGAGGCACCATCGCAGACTTTCTATTTCGAAGGAGGACTCGCGTCTCTCGTTAAATTCCAAAATCAATTTCAGAAACCAATCAACCCAAATATTTTTTACGTAGAAAAAGAGGTCGATAACATTCATGTCGAGGTTGCCCTTCAATATGTCGATGATATCTCTCCACGCATCACCGCTTTTGCAAACAACATTTACAACAGCGAGGGAGGAACTCACATCACGGGTTTTAAAACTTCATTAACTAGAACGCTGAACACATACGGCAAGAATAACAATTTGATCAAAGAAGCCGACGGCGCATTCACCGGCGAAGATGTGCTCGAAGGAATCACTGCCGTCGTTTCAATCAAGATGCCCGAGATTCAATTCGAAGGTCAAACCAAGGCCAAATTGGGCTCGACAGAGGCGCGTGGTGCCACAGAGGCTGTGTTTGGTGAAGCTTTCGCTGCATTTTTGGAAGAACATCCAGAGGACGGCAAGGCCATTGTCTCAAAAGTAGTTCTCGCGGTTCGTGCCCGCAAGGCCGCAAAGGCCGCAAAGGATTCCGTTCTTCGCAAAGGTGCATTGGAAGGAATGACGTTGCCAGGAAAATTGGCCGATTGTCAGGTCAAGGACGCAGCCGAGGCAGAACTCTTCATCGTGGAGGGAGATTCCGCTGGAGGTACTGCCAAGACTGGTCGTGATCGACGAACACAGGCCGTGTTGCCATTGAGAGGAAAAATTTTGAACGTGGAGCGAGCGCGTCTCGACAAGATGCTTGCTTCAGAGCAAATTAAGAATCTCGTTGTGGCGCTCGGTGCTGCGATTGGAGACACTTTCGATCTTTCAAAATTGCGATATCACAAAATTATCATCGCAACCGATGCCGATGTCGATGGTGCTCACATCACGACTTTGCTTTTGACTTTGTTCTATCGATATTTCCGTCCAGTGATCGATGGAGGATATTTGTATATTGCACAATCACCTTTATATAAAGTTTCTCGAGGAAAGGAAGTTCAGTATTTGTATAGCGACGAAGAGAAAATTAAATTGGTTGGAAACGATAACGACATTAACGAAGAAAATTCTGAAGGCGAAGCAGAGGATGGAGCAGAGGAGAAGGTTGAAACAAAAAAGAATTCCACAAAGTGGCGTGTTCAGCGATATAAAGGTCTCGGAGAAATGAACGCTGATGAGTTGAAGGAAACAACTATGGACAAGAAGAATCGAATTCTCAAGAAGGTAACAGTCGAAGATACTATCGAGGCTGATCAGGTATTCGATATGCTGATGGGTAAAGATGTTCCTGCACGAAAGACTTTCATTACTACAAACGCGAAATTAGCGGAAATTGATTTGTAGAGTATGGATACGCAACTTATCGGCAAAATCGTTGCTTTGGTTTTGTTGGGTTTTTTCTGGATAGGCCGTCTTGCTTATTCAGCATTTAAGGGGAAGAGAATCAAAAGCAATGTACTTTCAGAGATAGTTTCTGGAAGATTTATAATCTCAGCTACTGTATACTTGATTTTTCCGATTGCGATTGTATTTAATATTTACCCCGCACATCTATTTAATGTCGCCTCTGTGATTAGCGTTGCGCAGGTTATTATCGGAAGTGTCATTATTTTATTAGGATTGTCATTTATGATTTTGGCGAGAATCCATCGAGAATCTGATTGGGGCTTTATGGGTGATTCTGCAGGCGAAATATTGTTTACAAAAGGTATATATTCGATAACACGGCATCCATATTATATCGGAGCTATTCTTTTCGCTGTGGGCGTCTACATAGTTTTGAATAGTTGGTTAATACTTTCATTATTTCCTACTTCTATCTTTGTAAATAATGTAATAAAAAAAGAAGACTCATTTCTTAAAAATCAGTTTGGTGATTTATGGATAGAATATTCTAGGAAGGTTGGAATACTACCCTGGTTTAAGTAACAAAAAACCGCCGAGTGGCGGTTTTTTGTTTAGTCTTCGACTTCTAGAGTATCGGTCTCGTCGTTATTGTCTTCGTCCTCTTCGTCAACGTCGTCGTCAGAATCAACTACTAACTTCATTCTGAATTTACCAATGTCTGGGTTATTAAATTTAACTGTAATTGTTGTGCTTTGACCAGGTCTCAATGATGGTTGATCTTTTGATTCGTAATCATCACCATCGTCAGGAGTGTTTTCAATTTGGAATCTCCATGTGCCAGTAGATTCGCCGCCGACATTTTTCACAATGAATCGAACCGCTGCGTCATCGCTATCGTCGATTGTGTCATCTTCACGGAAGCTTGATCCATTCATGCGACCAACTTCAAATGAAACAATTTCAAGATCTGCATCGTCGTTTGAATTGTAATCGTCATCATTGTCATTATCAACAACTGTACCAGTAACTCTAGATGTGATTGTATTGTTGTTATCGTTTGTTTCTCTGATTAGGTTTGATGGATCAATTTGAATTCGAACATCTCCAGTTCTCATGCCGTTGAATCGTAGTGTAAATCGAACTGCGTCGCCGGGGTTGAGTGAAATTTGTGCAGGTGAGAGACTTGTTTCTTTGTCTGGAGTTGTGTATGCGAAATACCACATGCCAGTTGCACCGTTCCCAATGTTTGAAACCGTGAATGAAATGATTCCATTTTCAACTACTACCAAGTTTGATAAGAGTAGATCGGGGATTCTAGGAATATTTGAAGTAACAGTTGTGGGCTTTGTGACTGTTGTCGATACATTTTCTGTTTTGATGATAGTTGCCGTACTTGCGAGATCTGCATCTTTTTTGTTAGTCACAGAAATTTTTGTATTTCCATCGGCCAAAACTTTACCAGATTCATTTACGTATTTAATGTATAAAGGCAAATCAACCAAAATGTTTGATTTCGTTAAAGTTGGAGTGACTTCTATTGATTGGATGTCAGAAGACAATTTGTATGGAGTGTTACACAAAAGTCTCTTGGTACCATCGACAAAATTTGCTGAGACCTGAAGACTGTCGACACAGTTATATCGCACCTCGAATGAACCTGTCTCGGAATTTGCGTAATCCCAAAAGACAGCAGTTGTTTCTCCTGACTTTAGATCAGAATCGTTCACTTCCATATCGATAGTTTTGTCCTGGAAAGGGGATTTGATTGCTGTCCCTACGCTAGCAAATCCAGAAAATAATCGTGGAACAATTTTGACTACAGCAAAAGCCAAAATGATCACAACGATCAGTATTCCCAAGATAAAAAGCCCCTTTGTAAATATATTTTTTAACATAATTTATTAAATTTAACTCCTTTTAATTCATTCGGATTATATCACAACCATAGGTCGATTGTCAAATTTGTGTTTGACTATAATCACTAGGTGTGATATTGTGTTTTTTGGATTTTTTTCGTACAAACTTCAACAAAAACAACCTGGAGAATCAACATGGTACAAGAAATTGTCGACACTGTGAAAATTCGCATGGAAGATATCCCAGAGAACATGCATTTTCTGGCAGAGAGACATCTCTGGGCGAATTACAAGCCGACAAATGGGATTCCAATTGGCTATGTTCATGATGAGATTCGAATCGTGTTGCCAGAGGTTTGCCATCCCGAGGACTGCAAATTTTTGGCGTGGCACGACCATCATTTTTATCTGCAACGGCTTGGGCAAAAGAGTCCGGCCGCTCAGATTCTTCAAATGAGTGGTGATCTTTTTCGCCCGATCGAGCCGATCAATTTGGTTTTCGGATTGATTTCGACCGCGA
>CAZHOL010000007.1:18063-32020 GCA_964534415.1 uncultured Candidatus Saccharibacteria bacterium
AACCCAGTTGCTATTATTTCAATAATATAGTAGTCTATTTGCAATATGTCACAAGATAAATTGATTACATTGAAGCACAAACCAACAGGTGAAGTTTACATGACACGCCGAAACAAGAAAAACGGTGAGAAATTGGAGTTGAAAAAATACAGCAAGAAATTGCGAAAGACTGTTGTTTTCAAGGAGGTAAAGAAATAATTTCACTATCTCTTTTTCTATTTTATGCTAGAATCTATCCCAAGCAGTTGGGCTTATAGTTTCAATGGTAAAACATCAGTCTCCAAAACTGAGGTTCCAGGTTCGAGTCCTGGTGGGCCCGCCACAACAATCGCCGACTCCGAAAGGAGTAGGCGATTGTTTTGTTGTGGCGAGGACCGGCAGGACGAGAAAGCCGGAGCCGAATCGTCCCGTGGAGCGAAGCGAACGGGCGACGGCGAGGTGGGGTCGCGGGTTTCGAGCGTAGCGAAGAAAACCTGTGACCGAGTCCTGGTGGACCCTCATTAATCTTTGACTTCAATATATTTTTAGTGTTAAATACTATCTGAAGCTCTTTACAACTAGCACTGTGCTGGTGGGGAGCTTTCTATCTATGGAGGTCATATGAAACAGGACAAAAGCACGCGAAGCCGTCCTAAATCTAGAACCGTCGAGCGGCGCAAGATGACATCTATTCCTGGAGGAGATTTGGGGAATGTTGTCTTTGCATCATCAGTTCCTTTTGATTTAAATATGTTCAGTGATCCCAGAGTGGACATTGGACGTTCCTACAAACAATTGCATTTCCCGCATACAGTGAGTCAGATGAATATTTTCCGCCCTGCTCAAGTTGAACTTCTCAGATACGACGTTGCAGTGTCCAAGGGCCGTACATTTTTGGACATTTTTCATCTCGGTTGGTTTAATGTGCATGTAGCCCATACGGCAGATTGGCCGAGAAAAGTCGATAATGACTCGATCGTGGTACATTTCATTGGTATTCCAATGCGGTCGAAAGAATATCCTGATGATGAATTTTTCCCTCAAATGGAGTTTCGGCGGCAGCAGAAAGTTTGGGTACCCGCGTATTCGACGGCTGACGCTGTCCGTGCCAGTCGCTCCTTGCCTTGGCACTTGTTTGCTGTCATATGAATGTAATTGTGAAGCCCCACACGTCGTCTAGGAAACGGCGTGTGGTTTTCTTTTTTCTAGGATTTTTCGTTCACTATTTCAAAAATATCCTTATCATTTGGTTGAAACCAATTTATTCTTTTGTCTCTCTTGAACCAAGTCATTTGTCTCTTTGCAAACTGTAAACTTTTTATATGAATTTGTTCAATCATTTCCGTACGCGAAATTTTTTTTTGCAAAAATTGCGCGATGTATCTATATTCGAGTCCAAATGATTCAAGGCGCTTCCAACTCAACCCTGCATCATGCAATTTTTGAACTTCCTTTATCATTCCTTTTTTAATTCGTTTCGTTAGGCGCGCCAGAATCTTTTGGGAAAGTTCATCGTGGGGAAGGGATAGCCCGATTTGAATGCAATCGTATTTTGGCTCGCTCTTGAGTTTCGGAATTTTGCCGAGCGCTTCGGCAATTTCAATTGCGCGAACTAGTCGAGCAGGATTTTTCACATCAATCTCGGCGAATCTATCCGGATCTTTCTTCTTTAAAATGTTTTGCAATTCGGCGACAGACATTTTTTCGAGGCGACTGCGTAACTTTGGATTAGGGGGGACTTCAGGAATGACAATTCCATCGACAATTGATTGAATATAGAAACCTGTGCCACCGACTAGAATTGGCAATTTGCCCTTGGCGAGAATTTTTTCTATCGCTCGCTCGGCATCTCGTTTAAAATTAGAGACATTGTAAATTTTCTTGGGAGAACAAACATCGAGCAGATGATGAGGTACTCCGCGCATTTCTCGTTTAGTAATTTTGCCGGACCCCAAATTCATTCCTTTGTACACCTGACGTGAATCGGCAGAGACAACTTCACCATTAAAACGGTGAGCGATTTCTACACCCAAATCGCTTTTGCCAGTCGCAGTTGGACCGAGAACCACAACTATTTTTGGTAACTTCATTTTGTGCCGAGAGAGGGACTTGAACCCTCACATCCTTTCGAACTCACGATTTTGAGTCGTGCGCGTCTACCAATTCCGCCATCCCGGCAAATCTTCAATGTGAACAGTGTATCAATTTTTCAATTAAAATCAATATGCTATAATTGTGAGATATGGAGCAATCAGTTTTTCAAAATAACGCCGTCTTTTTTATTGAAGTCGACAAAATCAAGCCGAACCCTTATCAACCTCGTCGAGAATTCGACATTGCACGCCTGAATGAATTGGCGGATTCGATTCGCATGTATGGAATTCTCCAACCTCTTGTCGTGACTCGCAAAGAAATTATCAAAGATGACGGTGGCATTTCTACTGAATATGAATTGATTGCTGGAGAGCGCCGATTGCGAGCTTCAAAAATTGCGGGGCTGAAAGAGGTACCTGCACTTATTCGAACTGCCGCCGACGACGAGAGAACAAAATTGGAATTGGCCATTATTGAAAATCTCCAGCGTGAAGATTTGAATGCGGTCGATCGAGCTTTGGCTTTCCAACAGCTAGCGGAAAAATTTGGATTCACTCATAACGAAATTGGAAAGAAGGTCGGTCGCAGTCGAGAATATGTCTCAAACACAATTCGATTGCTCATGTTGTCGGAGGAAATTCTGAACGCTTTGCGCGACAAGAAAATATCAGAAGGCCACACACGACCGCTGTTGATGTTGATTGATCGTCCCGAAGAGCAAATGGTTTTGTTCAAGGAAATTATGTTGCGAAAAATGTCTGTGCGCGAGGCCGAGAGAATTTCTCGCAAGGTTGCATACGACAAAGTCCGCAAGTACGACAAAACGATGGATCCTGAAATTATTGAGTTCGAGGAGAAGGCCAGCACTAATTTGGGAACTCGTGTCCAAATCGAGCAGAAGGAAGTCGGTGGTGTTATCAAAATCAACTATTTCGATGCCGAGAGCTTGAAAAAAATTATGGAAATTCTCGATCACACTATTTCATCTCAGGGTGAAGCCAAACCGCAAGAAACTCTAACAGAATATTTTGCAGGTGCGGAGAATGATGTTGACGCGGGTATTGAAAAACCGAAAGAGAGTGGGGAAGACGAGGATTTGTACTCGTTAAAGAATTTTAGTTTGTAATTTAGGTAATAAAAAAGCCCAGCACAACGCGCTGGGCGGGAATCACACGTTTGATTCCTATTCAACTTTCACATCAATCGCCTTGCAGAGTCGCGACAAATCGACCCTGTATTTCTTCTCGAGATAAGTAATGTCGGTTTCGACAAAAACCATTTTGCCACTGTCGAATCGCATGATTTTCTGCATGGCGTTCGGGAAGAAGTTCGGATCCATTTGCCTGTTGGCAATTCCATCGAAGACCGTCGTATCGGTCAAAAATCTGGTAGGCAGAATCATTAGGTCGACCTTCGTGTTGAAAACCAATCTAATTTCGTCCTCGGTGTATCCTCCGTTCGGAAAACCAAACCAGTAGGTCAACAAACGATTCAGGTTGTTCGCAAGAACGCCGTATTCATATGAAAATGAATTCTTTTTCATGAAAGACCAGGAATAGAATCCGTGGTCAAACACAAACATGTCGATGTCGCCGACGTCGTCGTCTCCCCGGGCGAGAGAGCCAAACAAAATGATCTCATCGATTCGTGGGTTAAGTGCATCGTTGTCACGAGCTTGTGCAGCTCTGCGCACAGAACGTTGTGCAAAAAATCCGAGATCTTCGAAGGGTGTTGTTGCTACAATTTCAGCTCCAACGTGCAGAAGCTTGGCGATTGTATTGGCACTTTTTATTGCCGTTTCATTTTTCATCGGGATCTCCTGTGAATTGTTTTATGTTGCTAGGGAAAGAACATTACTATATTTGTATGATATCACATGTATGCGATTGTGTCAAATTTAGGAGATATCGTGTTACTACTTTTCCGCCTTCTTCTTAAACCCTCTTTTCTTTTTCTCTTCTTTGAAAATCTCGAGTGCTCGGTCTAATTTAATATCATACACATTATCCCGCTTCAGTGAGCGAAAATCTTTCTGGTGAACAACATAAGGTCCGAACCTGCCGATGCTTGCGGTGATTTTTTCATTTGTTTCTGGATGAACTCCGAGAACGCGGGGTAAGCTCAAATACAAAGTTGCGTCCGCAACAGAAACTGTGCTGAGGTCCTTGTCTTTTGGAATGCTCGCCATGCGCGCTTTGATTTTTTTACCTTTCTCATCTTTGCCTCCGTTACCGAGCTGAACGTATGGACCGAAGCGACCGACTTTCACAAAAATCGGTTCGCCGGTTTCTGGATGATTTCCGATAGGGGCATCGGGTTTGATTTCAACTCCGTCAATTGTTAAAGCTCCGTCGCACTCAGGATATTTTGAACAGCTGAGGAATTTTCCCATTCGTCCCAATTTAATTTGCATTGAAGCCTGACATTTCGGACAGACGAATTTCGAATCGGCTTCGCCGAGAGTTGTCAGCTTGTCGATGTTTTCTTTTGACTTCACATCTGCAGAAAATGGTCCATAGAAATCTGCCATAGTTTTTAGGTATGCTCGTTCGCCAGTTGCGATTTGGTCGAGTTCGTTTTCCATTTCGGCTGTGAATGAATCGCTAACATATTTTTCAAAATTTTGTTCGATGAATGACGAAACAACATCGCCAGTATCTGTTGGGACTAGGGTTTTGCCTTCCTTCGTAACATATTCTCGCTCGACAATTGTTTTAATAATTGAAGCATATGTCGAAGGTCGTCCGATTCCTCGTTTTTCCAATTCTTTGATGAGGCCGGCCTCAGTGTATCGATTTGGTGGCTGAGTTTGTTTTGCTTCGTCTTTGATTTCGATTAGATCGAGAGTCGTGCCTTCTGAAATTTTTGGTAATTCAACATCCTCGCCGCGTGCCGCAGTATCTGCAAGCAACCAATTTTCCTGCACAACTCGCTGTCCTGAAACTGAAAAATCCGGAATCTCGCCGTCATTAACCACGACCGTGATTTTTGTTCGCATCATTTCCGCGTCTGTCATCTGTGAAGCAACAGTTCGCGCCCAAATTAATTTGTACAAACTTTTTTGTTCAGGAGTCGCACCGGCGCTCATGTTGAAGAAGTCTGTAGGGCGAATTGCTTCATGGGCCTCTTGTGCATTTTTTGACTTGTTAGAGTACTTTCGAGCTTGGAATTTGTCGGCTCCAAAATTCTTTGAAACCAAATTCTGAATCTGCCCGATAGCCTGTTGACTGAGGTTAGTGCTGTCGGTTCGCATGTATGAAATGTGTCCGGCTTCATAAAGTTTTTGGGCAATGCCCATAGTTCGTGCGGGCGAAAATCCTAATCTGGTGCTGGCAGTCTGTTGAAGCGTGGAGGTGATGAATGGCGGACGAGGTGCGCGTTTGACGGCAGTTTCTTTGACACTAGATACCTTCCAGGTGCCATTTTTTCCAACTGCCAAAATTTTGTCAGTCTCTGCCTGAGTTTTTGGTTCTTCTGCGCAAGTTAAAAGAATTTTGTCTTTGCTGTGTTTTGTTAGTGCGGTGATAACCCAGAAATTTTCAGGAACGAATTTTCGAATTTCGCGCTCGCGTTCCATAATGATTCGCAGAGCTGGGGATTGAACACGACCAGCGGATAATCCGTAGCGAACTTTCTTCCAAATTAAACCAGACAAATCGTAACCGACGAGACGATCTAAAACACGACGTGCCTCTTGGGCTTGTCGCAAGTTGTCGTCTATTTCGCGAGGATGCAAAACGGCCTCGTTCACGGCATCTTTCGTAATTTCATGGAAGGTAACTCGCTTCGCACCTTTCAAATCGAGCGCCTCCTTTATATGCCAAGCGATAGCTTCACCTTCACGGTCGGGGTCGGTTGCGAGGAAAACTTCGGAAGCGTTTTTTGAAAGTTTTTTGATTTCGGCGAGCACCTTTTCTTTGCCAGGAGAAATTTCGTATGTAGGGACGAAGCCGGCCTCGATGTCGATTGCTTTTTTGTTGTTCTTCGGCAAGTCGCGCACATGACCAACAGAAGCAACCACCTCGTAGTCTGGACCGAGATATTTTGAAATTGTTTTTGCCTTGGCCGGTGACTCGACAATTAATAATTTGGAATTTGTTTTCTTTGCCATTAACACCATTAATAACCCAGAAAACTATTTTTGGCAAATTTTTCCGTTGATAAACTGAATGAGGTCGCGAATTTCGAGCAGGGAAATTATTCTATTTATATGTGTGATGTCATGTCCGGTTTTTTGAATCAGCGAATCGATTTCTGATGGCTCTGCAACTGCGTCGTAAATTTCTTTTTCTTCGGCGGAGAGTTGCAGTTCTTTTCTTTTTGAAGTTTCGACGTCGATACTGAGGGCTTCCAAAATATCATCGGCGCAAGTCACCACCGTTGCACCGAGGCGAATCAACTTATTCGACCCACGGGCGTTTTCGCTATTAATAGGCCCGGGTACCACCAACAATTCGCGATTGTAATCCGAAGTCAGACGTCCGGTGATCATTGTCCCGGATTTTTCACTTGCCTCAATCACGAGCACCGCGTCAGCAATTGCCACCATCAATCTATTTCTCTGCGGGAACATCCAATTCTGAATGTCGAAATTATTTTCAAACTCTGAAATGAGCGCACCGCCAGACTTCAAAATATTTTCTGCCAATCCCATGTGCGACTGTGGATAGATGACACTTTCACCGAGCCCCGACCCAGGAAATGCGATTGTCGGTAATCCGTGGTCGAGTGCGGATTGATGTGCAACTGAATCTATACCGAAAGCCAGCCCCGAGACAATGCAAATCGGATAGCCAGCCAAACCGGCGATTAAATTTTCGCAGACTTTTTCTGCGTATTCGGTGTGCTTTCTCGGGCCAACGATGCACAAAAACTTGTGTTTCGCTGGAATCGCTCCTCTTATATATAGTCTCCGCGGAGGTTGAGGGATTTCCCACATTTGCGCCGGCCAGCTTTCTGGTAACCACTCCTTGATTTTGTATTGTTTTAACATATTGTTTTGCGACTTAAATAATTGATAAAGGTTTCAAAATTATGACAAATTTGATATGATATTTTGATAAAGAAGTTTTAAAATAATTATAAAGAAAATGCTTGACATTAAATTCATTAGGGAGAATAAAGAGGCGGTAGAGGCTGGCGCAAAGAAAAAGCGAATCAATTTTAATGTTGCTGAGTTGATTTCTGTTGATGACGAGCGTCGAGCAATTATCTCCAAGGTAGAAGAAAAACGCGCACGACAAAACGACGTTAGCACAAAAATTGTCAGTGCCACTCCAGAAGAAAAAGCGACTTTGCTCGCCGAGATGAAGACTCTCAAAGAAGAACTTCAAAAAGAGGAGGAGCATCTCAAAGAGATAATGAAGAAATGGCAGACGTTGATGGTCCAGGTTCCAAACATTCCTGACATTTCTGTTCCAGAAGGGGAAAGTGATGAGGACAATCAGGAAGTTAAAGTTTGGGGTGAAAAAAATACTTTCCCATTCACAGCAAAAAGTCACATCGAATTGATGAATGATTTGAACATGCTTGATTTGGAAAAGGGTGCCGAGGTCGCAGGATTTCGTGGATACTATTTGAAAAATGACGCAGCCTCACTTTCATTCGCAATTTGGAATTACGCCAAAGATTTTTGGATGAAGCGCGGTTTCCAATTCATGATCGCCCCTTCACTCGTTCGAAAACAGACCATGTATGGAACCGGATATTTACCACAGGGTGAGGAGGATCTATATCACACACAAGACGACGATTATCTAGCAGGAACTGGCGAGGTTGCTGCAATGAGTTATTTTGCTGACACAACAATAGATAAAAAGAAATTTCCAATCAAGGTATTGGCTTTCTCACCATGCTTTAGACGCGAGGCAGGAGCGCACAGCAAAGATGTGAAAGGTTTAATTCGAGTGCACGAATTTTTCAAACTGGAACAAGTTGTTTTGTGTGAGGCAAATCACGAAACTTCAGCTGCATTGCATGAAGAGATAAACAAAAACACAGAAGAATTTATCGAATCTCTCGGCATTCCATATCATACAGTTGCGAACTGCGGAGGTGATTTGGGATTGGGACAAGTCAAAAAATTCGACATTGAATTGTGGGTTCCAGGAGAACAAAAATATCGTGAAATTAGCTCAGCTTCATATTTTCATGACTTCCAAACACGACGATTGAATATTCGATATAGAGACACCGATGAGAAATTGCGATTCGCACACTCATTGAACTGCACGGCAATTCCGACACCGCGAATTTTGGTCTCGCTCGTTGAAAACTTTCAACAGGAGGATGGTAGCATTAAAATTCCAGAAGCGCTTGTGCCATACATGGGCAAACAGTTCATTAAGAAAGACTAATCAATGTCTAAAAATAAATATCGCTCAGAAAAATTTGAGAAAAAGAAAAAGCAGATACGCTTGCGCAAGACAATCGTGTGGTCTATTGTGGCGTTGATTTTGCTGGCCAGCTTTATTTATTTGATGAATCTAGAATCCTTTAAAATATCTGTTGTTGAAGTTTCAAAGTTGCAATATGCTGACGGTGAAAAAATCCGTTCCGAAGTAGAAGAATTAATTTCAGGAAAATATTTGGGGTTGATTCCTAAAAGTAATGTAATTTTCCTTGATCTGGAAAATATTGAGAGTGCAATTCGTGAAAAAAATATCTTTGTTGAGGAGATTAATCTCTCGATCGATAAATTCGATAAATTAAAAATTGATTTGTCTGAGTACGGTGCAGTTGCAAAGTGGTGCGGAGAGAGCTTCAAAAAGAAAAACCGCGAATGTTATCTACTGAATTCCAATGGAAATATATTCACAAAAGAAACTTTTGTTAATAAAGAGGATGTTCCAGTATTTTACGGTCCGATTTCAGTTGATTATATAATTGGAAAAAGTTTTTTGCCTGTAGAGAAGTTTCAGAATGTAATTAATTTCATTAACAAGCTGAAAGAAATTAAAATTTATGTGCGCTCAGTTGAGACGGCAGATTTCGAAACTATTGTCGTACAAACTACAACTGGTCCGTATATCATGATTAGTACGGCAAATAATAGTGATGTAACAGCGGAGAATTTGAAGATCGTAATTGAAACAGAAGAAATTAATAAAGCTCAATTTTCAAACCTCGAGTATATAGATCTGCGATTTACCAACAAGGCATTCTATAAAATAAAATAAAGTTTGCTATAATTAAATAGTGAAAGTTTTTTTGATACCAATATACTATTTGTCGTGGCATTATACTGTTGCCTATAAACACATTCTAGATGTATACAAAAATGTGATTTTTTTCTCAGTAAATTTCTTCTCAATCAAATCGCTTTTCAAGACTATTTTTAGACCATTTAAAAAAACTGTTGAAGTTAAAAATGTCGAAAAACAAGACGATCCGGAATCCGAGATATTTCTGGTTACAGTTTTGATGATAATTCTCGGGGTGACATTGAGATTAGCTACAATCACTATCGGAATGTTGACGGCGATAGCGGTGTTCATATTCTGGGCGTTCGTGTTTGTGTTTTGGACTATACTACCTCTAGTGTTGCTGTTTTTGTTTTTTGCGGGGCTAATTAGTTTTTTGAGATATGGTAACATTCACTGAATTAAAAAATAAAAGTGCTGATTTGTTCCCGGCGATTCTGTTGGACAAAGCTTTACCATACAAATCAAGAAAGAGAATTCGCAGAATGGTTTTTTGGTCTTTGATTTTTGTATTTGGTTGCATGTATTACGTTGGATTTGATAGCAATATCACAGAATATGTTTATAAAATTCGCGGTGCATTTTTCATGTTTGCCGTTTTTTATATCAGTACATATCTAATTGAGTGGTTTTATCTCTCATATTATGTCAGGGAACACAAAATTGATTTCGAGGTCGCGTATCTAGTAACCGTATCTCATCCCAAAGATATGACGTCCGGCTTTCTCAAGTCTGAAATCGGAGAGATGATTATGAAAAGATTAAATATTTCAGATGACGCAGTTCAGTTATTTCTGAAAAATCCTTCTAGGTCGAAGTTGTGGGCGACAGATACCAAATTTTTTGAAGAAGCAAATGGTTTTGTATCGCTAATAATGTATTTGAATACTATTTATGATGATGACAAAGATTTTTCCGCTTTCTTGTCGAGTCATTTTATTGACGAAAGAAAATTTCTTGAAGCTTCACAATGGTCAGACGAAATATTGTATGGAATGAGAAAAGGTAGGCTGGTTTTTTCTCGCGAGAGATTGGAAAGAATACCGAGCATAGGAAAAAACTGGGCATATTACAAAAAACAATTCTTGCAAAAGTTTTGTCACCCAATTTCTACGAGCCCGCTGTATCAGTCTCTTGGAATTGAGTGGCGACTATATCGAAGCGATGCCGAGAAAATTGAAAATCTATTAGTACAGAAAGATGGGCAAAATGTCATGATGGTTGTGCCTAGTATCGACTCAGGAATGGAAATCGTTTCAGCATTAGCAAAAATAATTTTGAAAGGGTACGCTCTGTATAGAATTGAGGGCAAAGAAATTTGGATTGTTGATTTTTCTAAGCTGAATGATAATTCACATAATAAAGAAGAATTTGAGGCAAATCTTAAAAATATTTTGGTCGAAGCTCACAACAGCGTGAATGTGATTTTGGTTTTCCCTCGATTTAGCAATTTTACTGAAAGAGCACATTTTTGGGGAGTTAATATAGCACAGATATTTGCTGAGTTTTTAAAATCTTCAGATATAAATATTATTGCTCTAACTGAAAAGAATGAATATCATCAATCAATCGAAACCCATTTCGATTTGATGAAAAGCTTTGAAAAAATTGAAACTAGAGAGATCAATTTGCAGACACTGCACAGAATTATCAAAAAAGAGATGAGAGAGTTAGAAAATGAAACGGGTGTATTCTATACGTATCAGGCATTACACAAAATAACGCATTTATTCGAAGGCGAAAATATGTCAGGAGAAAATGTTAGAAGAATCGCAAAGATTTTGAGGAAAGCTTCTGCAATAGCCCGAGAAGAAAAGAATCTAACCATTTCCGAAAAAACAATTTCGAAATCTCTGTAATATTTGATATTTCGCGTAAATTTAGTAGTCTTGTCTCTAATGAAAAATTTCTGGATCGATATAAAAAAGAAAAAGAAGGGCAGGCCGATTTTGGTGTTGGCTCCGATGGCCGATGTGACGGATGTTTCTTTTCGATATGTCATTGCCAAATATGGCAAGCCGGATGTGATGTGGACAGAATTCGTTTCTGCGGACGGATTGGTTTTGGCGCCAGATGACAAGCCCGACAAAAATGGATTTTCTGGTCACTATAAATTAATGGCAGATTTGAAGTTTAACAAAATCGAACGGCCGATTGTGGCGCAACTTTTCGGTTCGAATGTTGAGCGAATGGTGAAGGCTTCAAAAATTGTTGCCGACCTCGGATACGATGGAATCGATTTGAACATGGGATGCCCGGACAAAGGAATTGAGAAACAGGGATGCGGTTCGGCCATGATAAAAAATCCGGCGAGTGCCCTCGAAATTATTCAAGCGGTCAAAACCGGGGCGCCGAATTTGCCGGTGACAGTGAAAACGAGACTTGGATATAACAAAGATCAGCTAGAGGAATGGTTGCCGATTTTGTTGTCTGCTAAACCTGCGGTGATTACGGTGCATGCTCGTACAAGAAAAGAAATGTCAAAAGTTCCTGCACGATGGGAAAGGGTTGCACGCGCCGTAGAAATTCGCGACGAGGTGCAGGCGGATTTGCCGGCTGAAGAGCGGACATTAATTTTCGGAAATGGTGATGTTAAATCGCTCGAGCAGGCAGAGCAGTTAGCGCGCGAAACTAGTTGCGATGGTGTGATGATTGGAAGGGGAATTTTCGGGAACCCTTGGTTTTTTGGCGGACATATTCCAACTGTTGCTGAGAAACTAAAAGTGATGTTGGAACATACAAAACTTTATGTGAAATTGTTGCCTCACAAAAATTTTAATATTATGAAAAAGCATTACAAGGCGTATGTCGACGGGTTTCCTGGTGCCAAAGAGTTGCGAATCGAGCTGATGAATTGCGAAAATTATTCGGAAATAGAAAAAGTGGTTAAGCAATATTTGAAAAAGATTTAGGGTGTGATAGATTTTAATTTCGGTCCGAACAGGGCTGATTGGAGAATCGGGTGATCCGCCTCCATCAAAAAATAAATCGCGCCATTCCGAAAGGAATGAATAAGGAAGGGGGTATCAATCAAGTCTCGTCACGTGCGCGTCGTGCCGAGACTTTTTTATTTGACACATAAATTTATATATAATAGTATCCTTGAGGGTTTTTCATATTAACCAAATGAAAGGATGAAGTATGAAAAAAACTGAGAAGATACTGTTAATTGTGTTGGGTGTGATATTGGCCATAAACACATGTTTGATGATCTACTATAATTATGGGGGCGAAACCCCAAAGAATTTGAATCCGGATTTTGTCATCCCAGGGAGTGCGATTGCAATCAGGGGCTGACTGAAGGGGTGATTGCCCGCTGCCGCGCTTGCGCTGCAGCGGGCGCTTTTATTGCATTTTCAACTTCACACACAAATTGATATAATGTTCTCATGAGTCAAAAAACAACCGAACACAATGTTGCGCTGTACACAAAATATCGACCGCAGAAATTTGCCGAAGTTCTGGGACAGGAGCACATCACGGAAACTTTAAAAGAATCTATCAAGACCGGAAAAATTGCGCACGCATATCTATTTACTGGCAGTCGCGGAACGGGCAAGACTTCCATCGCGAGAATCTTCGCACGCGAAATTGGCACGACGGACAGGGACCTCTATGAAATCGACGCGGCGTCTAACAACGGTGTCGAAGAAATTCGCGCCCTAAAAGAGTCCATCAATTTGTTGCCGTTCGATTCAAAATACAAAGTCTACATTTTCGACGAGGTGCACATGTTGTCGAAGTCGGCTTTCAATGCGTTGTTGAAAACTTTGGAGGAACCGCCTGCTTATGCTATTTTCATTTTAGCCACAACCGAAGCGCACAAAATTCCGGAAACAGTTTTGTCACGATGCGAGACTTATAATTTCAAAACTCCGAATCGTGCTGTTTTGAAAAAAATGATCGTCGACACCGCGAAAAAAGAGGGATTCGTTTTGGAGGGTGCAGTGGCCGAATTGGTAGCGGTTTTGGGAGACGGATCATTCCGTGACGCTCATACTATTTTGCAAAAGTTGTTGCGAGTTTCTGCCGACAAGAAAATCACTTTAGCTGAAGCCGAAAAAGTCACTGGATCACCGAAAAATGTTTTAATTAATGATATTTTGGAAGCGATGTTGTCGGGGGATTTGGAACGCGGGCTGTCTGCTGTGAAAATTGCGACTGACGAAAACCTTGATCACAAAGTGCTTTACAAATTGTTGCTCGAAAAATATCGAAATTTGTTGTTGATCAAGGTGGCTCCGACCAAGAAATCCCTGTACGATGAATCGGCTTCGGAGGACGACATTGTTTGGTTCAATGAATTGGTTGCGAAATACGGCGAAAAAATCGACAGTCTGAAACTGGTCAAATTGCTCGGCGTTGGTGTAGAAATGAGCCGTTCATATTTGCCATTTTTGCCGCTCGAGTTGTTGTTGATTGATGTGGTAGGGAAGAGATAAAGATTCGATAAAGTTTTTTCTTGCAAAAAACGCGAAAGTGCTAGTGATTGAAATTATTCATTAAAAATAGTATGCTAGTTTAAAGCGATTTCAAATCAATGAATTTGCAATTGCCCGATCGTCTAATGGTAGGACACCGCCCTTTGGAGGCGGGTATTGGGGTTCGAGTCCCTGTCGGGCAGCAATGATCTGTACCCCAAAAAGTGGACACAGATTTTCGAAAAACATTGTTTTCTTTTG
>CAZHOL010000008.1:0-27909 GCA_964534415.1 uncultured Candidatus Saccharibacteria bacterium
CCGCCAACACAACTTTTTATCGGCATCAACCCACTTGCCTGAGCAAGTAGTGCGACTCAGATGCCTAAAGTTGTAACAAAAAATACACGAGTGATCGTGTATTTTTTGTTTAGTAGATTTTAATCGAGCAGAGTTAATTCTTTGTCCTTGTACACTATTCTCGATCTTAAGTTCGCTAGTAGTTCTCGTTTTTCAGTCACTGCACCCTCTTTGAGAATATACTTCGCATAGTTTCGTATGTCGGTATCCTTTCTATTGCCAACCTTGTCCGTGCTTCCAAGCACTGATCTTTGGAATATGTTGAATCTTGCTATTTCATCTTCAAGTTTTTGTCTCATGCCTAATTCGTTGATATTTACCTTATCCAGTATTTTTAACATTTCAATAATTAGATCCTCCTCTCTAATATATTTGTTTTTGCAATTTCTATCTCTCGATCTTGCACATGAGTAGTAGACATATTTAGCATGCGTACCATCTTTGAGCTGTTTCCATTTCTCCTCCGCCGATATACCAGAGCTGCAGTATCCACATGTAAATAATTTAGTGAATGCAAATTCTTTATTCTCTCGTTGTATGTTGTCACGCTTCATTTGGGCTTGAGCCTGATCAAATAATTCCTTCGTAATCAATGGTTCATGTTTTCCTGTATACCAGTTACCGCTATCTTTCGGATATTCAAACATTCCATAGTAGAAGTGGCTCTCTATTATTCTGTATACTCCCGCGAGTGTAAGTGGTTTGTTCCCTCGGGTATAGAAATTGGCTTCAAATCGAAGCCAATTATATATCTTTCTTCCGCTCAGCTTTTCGTATGCCACTTTCTCAAATATCTTCTTCACCAGTGGTGCCCGTAGTTGATCTACTATGAGCTGGCACTTCTTGTCGATGTCCCTTTGGTTCAAATATCCAATCGGTGCTACTCCTGGCCAGAGACCCATCTCCACTCTCGTCCGCAATCCTCGTTTTACATTAATCCCTCGATTGTCGTTCTCAAGCTTTGCTTGTGATCCAAGAATCATGAGGAGGAATTTCTCGTTTGGATTGTTGGAGAACGTCTGTCCGAATGTTCTGATTTGGTGAAGTTTCCCCGCATCCATCAAATCAACGATCTTTCCAAGGTCTCCTGCATTTCTTGATATACGGTCAGGTGCCCATGTGAGTATTGCATTGTATTTGCCAGCTCTTAATTCTTCAATGATTTCGTTAAATACTGGTCTTTGTCCAGTTTCCTTGGCAGAGTGACTTTCTCGCTTCATTGTCACGATCTCCAGATTCTCTCGTTCTGCCAGTTGGAGCATCTCCTTTATTTGACTGTCTATAGAGAGGACTTGTCGTTCCTCTGATTCGGTCGATTTACGTGCATAAAGGCAGTATTTCAAACTTGCTACTAATTGCTCTGTTTTGACCATTTCATAGCCTATTGGTGCTGTTGTTTTCATACCTACATTGATGACGCAGAGTCCTAAGGAAGTCTAGGCGTCTCAAGTGGTATGAAGTTGGTAACTTTATTTGAGAAAAGGAATGATGCGACGATCTACATTCTCAACATGCAGAGTATATAGCAGTTCCTAAGTAATTTTGGCCTCTTTTGGCTCTTTTTGGCCTAATTTAGCCTAGAGGTGCTAGTTAGGGGAAATGGGACTATAGAAACAGATTTAGGGCGAAATAGAGCAATTTAGGGTGAAATAGGGCAATATTAGTCCTTGTTTATTTCCTCTTCTGCTCGGCTAGCTAAATCAAGAAAATCGCTCATGTCACTCAGACTAAATTCTCGTGGTTTATGGTCTTTTAAACAAAAAACACCTACTGGTAAATTACTTTTGCGATCATATAAAGATTTACCCGCATAAAATCGTATTTTTGGTTCCCCGAGAACCATAGGATTATCAGCAAAACGAGGATCCGCCAAAGTATCTTCTATAATCAAAATCACTTGCGACATTAGTGCGTGTCCGCAAAAAGAAATATCCCTCGGACCCTCTCTAGTTTGAAGACCTTGCACAGATTTGAACCATTCTCGATCTTTATCAACAAGCGTAATTGTAGAAATTGGCACAAAAAATCTCTTGGTAGCTTCTCTTGTAAGTCGATCAAATCTTTCTTCGGATGCTGTATCGAGAAGATGTAAACCTTCAACCGCACACACACGTGCTTCATCATTTATTGGAATTGGTGCTTTTTGCATAAAATATAATGTTAAGTTAATAATACTTGCCCTTTCTCTTTTTCCACAAAAAAGCCGAAAGAAAAATTAGAATGAGGATTGCTAAAGGTAAAACTAAATTCCAATCATGTCCCGTGATCGGAAGCTTGGACTTTGAATTATCACCTGTGTTTGTCGCGCTCCGCTCGGAATCGTTTTGATTTATTGTAGTACTTGTTTGTGGTGGCTTTTTATCCGGTGCTAACGGCAAACTCGGTATCGTGGTTGCCGGCATTCCTGTAGTCAAGTCTTTCGTTGCAAAAATAGCAAATTTAGTTAAGTGACTCATCGTAAGTGTCACTTTACCGTCTGAAAATACCGCATCTGGAATGAGTACCCATTGCCAATTAGTTTCATTGAGCCAATATACTGCCAAATTCTTTTCACGAGTCAAATCAAGCGACATTGGCAACGTAATAGTAATTGGAGTTGAAAAAAAATGAATGTCATTGCCGTTCTCATCTTTTGCTGAAATATCAAAAAAAACTCCATTAACAAGAGTTGTGCCATCTACGACTAAATGATTTTTTGATTCAAGTAGTGACTCAACAGAAATAATAAAAGTTGTTTTGTTTGGGATAGTGTTTTGAGGTACCTCTAGAACAACCTCACCCGCGAGTGTATCTTGAATCAGAGTTCCAGATTGCTGCGGCAAAAGAACTAAGGGCGTATTATTTACACTTATGGGCGGTGATACCGATACACCACTACCCCCACCACTTCCTCCACCTGACGATGCAACAGGAGTAGTGGCTTGTCGCCAATCAGTTCGAACGTCGCAGTAGTTAGGGCAGTCAAAATTGATAGTGCCAACCAGCGCACCAGTAGCGGTACCGGAAAATTTCCCAGTACTTCCATTTATAGAAACTCCGTCAAAATCAATCCAACCTAATTTTTCTCCCCAAGCAGAACCGGACAAATTACCAGTACCGTCATTTACAACTCCACCTTGTACTGGGTTAAACTTTATCCAGCCATAGTTTGCTGACCAAGCGAAACCAGAAAGCTGGTCATCGCTCACGACTACATTTTCAAAATTAATATATGCGGCGTTATTACTCCATGCATATTTATATGAACTTAAAATTGTACCCGCTGAAACAAGAGATGCATGAGCTGTAGAGGAAAAAGAAAACAAAAAAACAGACATCAAAACAATGATGCTTGTTTTTAGAATTAATCTATAGGTTTTAGATAGAGAGAGTAATATGCTCATAAAAATCTAAGTAAAGCTATTTCTAGCTTGACCTTGAGCTTCTATGAGCTTCTCTCAATTATTATATCACAACTTCTATACCAACAAAAAATATGATTTCCCCAGTTGTGTCTGAAATTGGGGATACTAACAATTCTATATCATACATGTCTCCATTTTTCTTTTTATTGGTCATCTTCAATTTAATCGATTCTTTTTTCTCCAACATTCTCTTCCACATATCAGCATAGAATTCTCTCGGCATATGTCCCCCCCACAGTTCTGATGGCTTCTTACCGATAGATTCGTGTGCGGAATAACCAGTAGCCATTTCAACTGCTTTATTTACAAATAAAATCCTTCCGTCCTTACTGGTAATAATCACCTGCTCAATCATACCCTCCAAAACTCTATTTAAAGTTCCACAACGTGAACATTTTATTTCAACTCCAACAACACCATGACTTTTTGCCAGAGTCTTGCCACATTTCATGCAACGGATATTCGGATCAGTATTCTCATTTTTAGGATTAACCGTACTCATAAAATGTATTATGACATATTTTGAAAAAATCTAGAATAAGTGTAGATTTGTATCAAATACAATGACACCGGTCCAGAAGATGTATTTCTTCATAGAGAGTTTTTACTTAAGCTTCTCTGGCTGTATTCTAGTTTGTTATTTATTAGTCAGAACAAGATTGCTATAACTAAAAAATCACCCAAATTCAAATCCTAAATTATTTTTAAATTCATTAGCATAATATGTCTCAACTTCGCCCGTGCCAACCTGTATTTCCTCGAGGTGAATAAGGATGCCATCTATAAAAATCTCTATTGGAAACTTAATATCATGCGCACACTGTATCGATTCTTCTAACCTTTCAACCACATAGCGCAACTCTGTATTCAATTGTCGTATGCTTTCGCCAAAGTTATCAATAAAGGCACCTACTTTGTAGCCCAAATCAATTTCGTAAATCCTAGACAGCTTTTTGTAGATTTCAGCGAAGGCTAAGAGCGAGGCGTAGCCATTTAAAAAATCTCTATTGCGTAAAAATAGAATTAAACATCCTAATGGTTTTAGATGCTCTACTTGTCTTTTAAAATCTTTGGCAAAAGTAAAATCCCTACTAAGTTTATATAGGCTTTCACCAGTTAATATTTTGAGTGTCTGGTTCATCCCATAGAAATCCTGCTCTCTGTTCTCGACTACAAGTTCTCCAGTGGTTATCAATTTATGCAATGTAGTTTTTGCTTCATTTTTTGCTTTTGACCAAGCTTTCAAAACTTCTCTGTGAGGCAGTTTTGTATCCGTGCCATTGCAGGTGTCTCTTCTGTCGCTATTCCAGATCGGCGAATATTCGCTTACGAATAAGCCTTGATCGAGCCAGCGTAGGATGGTGTTTTTCAGTAAGCCTCGCACATTAATTTTGTGTTCTTCTGCATACAGCACTATCTTTTCGGATAATTTAGTATCTAATTCTTTGTCATCATCTTCATAACTCACCCCGTGAATGTCGGCCCACTTTTTGGCAATTTCTATAGCTGGCAATTCGGCAAAATATCCACTAAACCACCACTCCCGAATGGGTGATCCTTTTTTGGCTAAAATTACTGCATACTTGTTATGAAGAGTATCGATAATTCCATCTACTAGTTTCTCCTTGGCATCTGCACTCAGTTTAGTATCTCCGTCAAACAATTCCGCGAGCAGCTCCTCTTGATCAAGGTATTGGCTTTCTGTTTCTGCGTCTGGGCAGAGGGTTAAAATATCTTGCTGTATATCCTCACTTAAGCTTTGAAATGCAAATCTGTGTACGACAGAATCATAAACAAGCCCGCTGTTTTCGATGATGAGGTCTAGTGCATCTTCATTATTAATACCTATATTCAAACCCTCAAAGAGATTTAGCACTTTGCCTTTATGATCCTTCCACATGGCGTAATCTACCAGTCTCATTGCTCTTAGTAGTGAATTTTCTGCGCTCAAGTAAATCCCCTGAGCATCAAGCTTCATACCACTTTCGGTTCTCCATCCATCGTTATACCTATTGTACTCTCTCGCTTCCTGGGAGCTTTTTGGCTTCCATCCATCCGACAAAGAGTATATTTCTGATTCGGAAAGAATACCTTTGCCGTTCTTTTCCTTATGAACCCTGTTTTGTACTAAGGTCACAACCCTTTCTCGTGGGCTGATGTCTGCTTTTCTTAATAAGTTGGCTAGATTTTTCATAATTATCTTTTTGCTTTAAGTGACTGCTCCAAAAATTCAACTCGCTCTTTGAGTTCGGTATTAACAATGTTTTTAGAAAGTGTAGAGGCTAGCTTGGCGATCATGTTCGCTTGTTTGTGTGATATTTCTCTATTCACTACCTTTTGTAAGGTATCAGAGAGAATAATATTTATTTCCTTCAGATCAATATTTTTCATACTAGTTATTTTCAATTAGTTCATACCACGCCCTAACCTCATGAGCTCGACCGTGCTTCGTGATGTTTTTGTACAGAGCGAAAATTACATTTGGTGTAAGCTTTCTTGCCCAAGAATTGATGTCTTTAGTCAATCCATCTTTTTCCAGCCGTTTATTCCAATCTGTCAATGTGCCAACATCTATTTTGTATATCTTTGAAAATTCAGCTTGGGTTTTTATAGACAACAATTCAAAAACAATTTCTTCGTTAATACCAAACTTTTCAAGTGCCACTCTCGGCTGTCCTTTGAGGAATGAGGGCAGAGACTTCCAAAGAGCATACGTATCGTATGTTTGCTTTTTGTATGGATCTTTTATGAAGTCTTCCTCGTTCATACCGTTATATCTTTATTGGCTTTTGACCAGTCAATTTTTCAAGTCTTTGGAGAACGACATAAATGTACGCTTCGTCTATTTCTATACCGACACATTTTCGACCTAAATGTTCCGATGCGACGGCAGTTGATCCACTTCCGAGAAACGGATCATAGATACAGTCGCCGACACATGCTGCGTCTGGAATAATTTTACGAAGTAACCCTATCGGTTTTTGTGTAGGGTGAAGTCTTGATCTGTTTGGTCGTGGGTGATAAATAACATTCTTTGATTTAGATCTTTCCATTTTGTGCTTGCCAAACCATCCATATGCAATTAGTTCATATTGCGAAAGGTAGTCTTTTCTACTCATGACAGGTTGATTCTTAATCCAAATAATCATCTGGCTGTAATAGAAACCTGCATCTTTCATACCTTTACGGAGAGATGGGTACATCGGATCTGCATTGAATATGTAGCATGCATTGTAGTCATCAAGATATGGAATAACGGCACCAAGATACTTTCTGGTGAAATCTTCATATTCAGATTCGCTCTGCAAATGATCGCCGACAATTATCTTCTCGTCCTTAACACCAAGCTTCGCAAAGCCTTTCTTGTTTTCAACATAAGCGACTCCGTAAGGAGGATCAGAAATGATTGCTCGTATCGTGTTCTTGCCAATTACTTTGCTCACAAACTCTCTGTCGGTAGAGTCACCGCAACCGATAATATGATTGCCAATTTTGAAAATATCTCCTTTAGTTATTTTCATATAGTTTCTTTGCTTTAAGGCCAGTAAACTTTTCCCATCGGTCTATGACGATGGTTGCGAAGATCAAATCCTTTTCGACTCCGTACCAAATACGATTCAATTCTTCGCATGCGATCAAATCGCTACCGCTACCTGCAAATCCGCTATACACGACATGAAGTGGTGCACTGCATCTTTTGAACGGTTTTTCATTGAGCGTTACAGGCTTTTGAGTTGGATGCTGATACGCTTGAGTGTTGTCTCTTTTCTCAATCCAAATATCTATCATGTCTAGAATCTCATCATGTACCTGATTTCCAGTTGTTACTTCCTGATTAAGGATTTCATTAACATTGTTCATTGCTGTATTGAGATATGGTTTGCCTATAGTTCCATATACACATGGTTCGTATACTTTATTGAATGCAATCTTGTGAGTTGGGTTTTGATTGTTCTTGATCCACATACAGACACGTTTGCTATCTATGCTGTGCTTTTGGTATAGATTCTGCGTGATCCAAATATACGAAGAGTCGCACCAGTAAAAGAAATGTGAATCCTTCTTGACTACTATTTTTGCAACCTCAATACTTTTGTCTATGAAGTCGAGATAGTCGATATCTTTTTTCGAATCATCTTTTGCTGAATATGATCCTTGATATTTTTCCTCGTTGCCGACACCTTTCGAATAGTCGAGTCCAATGTTGTACGGAGGATCACAGTACACAATGTCTGCAAGTTTTCCACCCATAAGTTTTTGTACGGATGTGACATCAGTAGAATCTCCAACAAGTAACCTATGCTTTCCGAGTTCCCAGATTTCTCCAGTCTTTACTTTTGCAGTTACGGTTTCTTTGATAGCTTTCTCAATATCAAAGTCATCCTCCGCCATATCCACATCATCAAACATGCTTTGCAATTCTTCGTCGCCAAAGCCGACATCTAGAAGCATGTCCATGTCGAATTCCTTGAGAAGATTCTCGTCCCATGAACCCGTGTTCTTATTAAGCCTCAAATTCAATTCCTTTTCCTCATCAATGGTAAGTTCCCGAGAGGGCACCATGCACTCTATCTCTTCCATGCCAAGATCGGCATATATTTTCACCCTCTGCTCACCGCCGATAATTACATTGACTCTTGAACCTATATTGAGAATTACAGGAACGACCGTCCCGAATTCCTTTATAGACTTTTCCAAATCTCTCTTTTCGCTCTCGCTTATCTTTCTCGGATTGTATCCGTTTTTTGTCAGGTCACTTACTTTGCGAGTTGTAACTGACCATATGAGTTTTTGCTTTTGCATATAACTTTTATATTTAGCTAATTAATAAATCCCGAAGGATGACTTCAGGATATATGAGAGCTATTTATAAAAATTTATTGCGATTTATATATTATTCGTCAACTTTGTTGTAGCGAGGATTTATCCTTGCTTTTTCAGTGGTAAATTCAATAAAGTCCTCGATTTTGGTCTTCATGGCAACCTTCTCGTTAATCTTTTTGGCAGCGAAATATATCTTGTTTTTAGGGCTTTTTAGGATGTCGGCTTGGTTAAATTTCCAATCTTCAAAAATCTCATCGTTGTACATCCAGTCAGTATCATCCTTTTTATACAAAGTGTTCATAAGGAGGGATGCATCCGTTTCTTTACCTTTGAGCGAGAAGGTTATTTCCTCGCCTGCGAATTTCAAGATTCCTTTCGGCTTACCAAATTGTTCAATCACATTTTTAGGGTTCGCTTTTTTATACCTGTCGTTTATTTCTGAGATGAAGCTATCCTCGATGGTCACATTGATCGATATGAAGTATCGGATATTGCTCGAACTGCTATATTGCTCTTTGTACTCGTCATCTTTCCATATGTTATTTACCGTCAGGTACCCTAGATGCTGTAGGGCGTATGCGGTTTGTACGATGCAAAAGTTCGGATCGCTTTTGAGGTTTCCTTCATTGTTTAATTCTTCTTTGATGACAAAGTTTTTGCCGAATAATTTCAAAACACCCTTTCGCTCAATCATTTGGATGAACGCTTCTTTTAGGATGTTGAACTTGTAATAGTTATCCTTGGCGATAGAGAGCTTACCGTTTATGAGATTCTCTAGGTATGCATCTATATTTTTCTTCACCTCCGATTTTGTCTCGTCAGAAATCTTGTATTGGTGTGGCAGAAAATGAGTGGAATCATACACCTCAAACCACGCCCATGACAGCATCCCAGTCTCCGAGAATTTTATCGGCTTACCATTTTTGATCTTCTCACTAATGGCGTCCAAATCTTCTTTGGTTGGTTTTCCTGGTTCTTTGGCATCTTTTCCGTTTGCATATGAGCCGATCATTTCTTCCAGTTTGTTGTATCTGGATTCAGAAATTTTAACAGGCAGGTCTTGGTACCTGATGAAATTGAAAAGCCTACGAAATCGCCTATATGATTCATCTTCGCCAATTGAAAACTTGTATACATTTATCTCGTTCAGATCTTCGTCTGCGAGGTTGTTTTTGCTCACAACCATGTCGAAGAACTTCACATAGGTGAAGAATTCCTGATCCGTCAGATGCTTGCTTAAATCCTCAATCATGTCCTCATTTTAGCACTTTTTGTTGTTTCTCTTAAGAGTCTCATTTCTCCCCAAAATTGGCATTTGTTGGCATTTGAGTACCCGACTCACTTGCCTCAGGGTACCCCTGTAAAAACCACTCAAAAAGCCTTATACTGCTTGTACCACTGGGTACTTAACTCACATGGCCCGCAAAAATAATGAGCCGGGCGCGAAAGCGTTCGGCGATTGTATTTTTGCAGGAGAAAGGGGGATGAGAAAGGCGGAAGACAAAAGTCTGGAGGAACGAAGACTTTTGTCTGAGCCGGGGTCGCGAGTACTTATGAGCGAAGCGAATTAGTAACTCGTGACCGAATCCCTCCCTCTCCGCAAAAGCAAAGCCCCTTTGATCGGGGCTTTTTATATCGATTTTAATTAGTTATCGGAAATCAAATTCTGGATGTCCTGCGTGTTGAGGGTGGTCATTGAAATGACTGCATTCGAAAATTAATACCGTAAAGTGTCCTCGCTCAACTAACGTCCTTTCACCACTACAATTTTTGCGGTTCGAACATCGGTCGCACCGGTGTGATTTTCCTTCATGTGGTTCGAAGTTAAAAAAGTATGACAAAGTGATCATAGAAAAACCGGCATTTACCGTGGCAGACTTTTCTCCGTTCATGGCTGACTCCTGTGTATTGTTGAAGAACTTTGTAATAATTTTCGCACTGTGTCTCGCGGAAGTCAATTTCATAATTCGCACAAATAATATATAATGCCTGCATATGTTAATCACCAAACCGAGTACAGATTACGAGCTAATTGATTCTGGAGGGCTTCAGAAATTGGAGCGTTTTGGAAAATTTGTGCTTTCACGACCTGATCCGCAGGCGATTTGGCTTCCGAAAATGAGTGTGACCGAGTGGGCCGATAGGGCAGATGCGCAATTCGTGCGTGAAGGAAAGAAAACCGAGTGGAAGACCAAGGGTGATTTTCCTAAAGAATGGCAAATCGAATTCGGCGGTTTAAATTTTTATATTCGACCAAATCTTTTCAAACACACCGGAATTTTCCCAGAACAACTTTCAAATTGGCAGTGGATGTCAGATTTGATTGCAAAGAGGGTGGCGACAGGCGCGACACCGAATGTTTTGAATTTGTTCGGCTACACCGGAGGAGCAAGTCTCGCATGTCTCAAAGCAGGTGCAACCGTCACACATCTCGACGGTTCGAAATCTGTTATCGCTTGGGTTCGTGAGAATGCTGAGCTCTCTGGTTTAAAGGATAAACCCTTGCGATCGATTTGCGAGGATGCAATTGCTTTTGTAAAACGCGAAATCAAACGCGGAAATCGATACGACGGAATTTTGCTCGATCCGCCAGCTTTCGGAAATGGTCCGAGCGGTGAGAAATGGGAAATCGAAAATGATTTGCCGAAATTGATTGAACTTTTAAAAGAAGTTCTGACCGACAAACCGCTTTTCTTTTTGATCAACGGTTATGCTAGCGGATTTTCTTCTGTTGGATATATGAATCTCATTGCGCCAACGCTTCAGAAATTTGGTGGCAAGTTTGAAAATGGGGAATTAGGAATCGAAGAATCTGGTGATAATGCGCGAGTGTTGCCTTGTGGAATTTTTGCGCGATGGAGTGAGTAGGTTGCTGTAGTTTACTTTATACAAATTTCTGGCACTATTATATCCATGCGACATCTAGGAATTGACTATGGAACAAAGCGAATTGGCATTGCAATGTCTGATGAGGACGGTGCGATGGCTTTTCCGAAGGAAGTTTTAAAAAATGACAAAGACCTAATTGAAAATTTGCGAAAAATTATCGACAAAAATTCGATCAAAAGAGTGGTGATCGGCGAATCGAAGAATTACAAAATGAAAGACAACGAAATCATGAAAGAGATTTTGGATTTCCAGTCTGTCGTTGAGAAAGTTTTTGAAATTGATGCGGTACTACAACCTGAATTTATGACATCGATGCAGGCGGAATATTTTCAAGGAAAGACAGATATGACTGACGCTTCCGCAGCAACAATTATTTTACAATCATATTTAGATTCAGTTAAAAATAAAAAATAACATGACAGACGAAAATAAAACAACAGAAGAAACAAAAGTAGTTGAGCCCGCCACAATTGTAGAGGTTGCTCCGGTGCCAACACCAAAAATTTCAATCGATGATTTGCACAAAGTAGAAATCTCCGTCGGGGAAATTAAAACTGCCGAAAAAGTCGAGAACGCCGACCGACTACTGCGACTAACTGTCGATTTCGGTGGGGAAGTGCGGCAGATCGTTTCTGGAATCGCAGAATATTTCACACCAGAATCTCTCATCGGTAAAAAATGTCCGTTCGTCACAAACCTCGCGCCGCGCATGATAAAAGGACTCGAGAGCAACGGTATGATTCTCGCCGCAAAAGATGACGAAGGAAACTTCTCTTTACTCGATGTTGATAGTAAAATAAAACCAGGGACAAAACTTTCATAATGTTTAAAATTTCAGAAAAAATTAAAAACTGGCTGATCGAGAATTCAGATTCACGCACAGCCAGAGTAACTCTCGGCGTCATTTCTTTCGCTGAAAGTTCATTTTTCCCCATTCCACCCGATGTGTTTTTGGCACCAATGGTCGTTGCAAAACCTGCTCGATGGGTGAGATATGCCACCATAGTCACCGTCGCTTCTGTTGTCGGAGGACTTTTCGGTTATCTTATCGGTTTCGTTTTGTTTCATTCAATCGCAGAACCGTTAATTAATCTGTATAGCTGGCAAGATGAAGTCGCCAAGGTCGGGGCACTGTTTGAAAACAATTCGTTCATGACTATTTTTCTCGCTGCCTTCACCCCAATCCCATACAAAGTCTTCACAATCGTCGCAGGACTTTTCAAAATTAACATTTTTGTTTTCCTGGTTGCGTCAATTTTGGGGAGGGGAATTAGATTTTTCATGTTGTCCGCATTAATGAAGTATGTCGGTGAGAAATACGGAAATCTCATTTTCAAATATTTCAATTACATTCTCATTACCTTGATTATCTTGGTCGCAATCTATTTTATTGTTGTATAATATTGTAAATGTTATACAAAATGAAAAATTCTTTCATACGAAGAGCTTTTCCAACTCCAAACTATTTGTCGTTGAGTCCTGTTGCAATTGATATCACACCATATTCTGTCAAAGTCATGCGATTGAAACATACAGCGAAGGGCTTCATTCCAGAATTTTACAAGGAGTATCTTTTTGAAGTACCATGTGACTTAACAGACGAAATTTCTCCAGAAGAGATGACCACTGTTGCTGAAACTTTAAAAAAGATTAAAAAAGAAAATAAATTCGATTACGCGATTGTGTCATTACCAGAACAAAGAAATTATATTTTTCAGACATCATTGCCAGTTCAAGCGAAAAATGACATTACGAATGCGGTAAAATTTTCTCTAACAGAATACGTTCCGCTAGAGGCCAAGGATTTAAACTTTGACTTTAATATTATTGAAGACGGTGTCGAGAGATCAGAAATGGATGTTGTTGTTAGTGTGTATCAAAAAAATCTCATTCAAACATACACTGACATGTTTAAAAATGCGGGAATTACACCCGTGTCATTTCTCTCTGAGGCAAATGCAATGAGCAACTCGCTGATTGATTGCTGTGACAAGAAACCGTATTTAATCATTCGTCTAATGAGAGATAGGGTGAATATTGTAATCGTGGAAAATTCTGTAGTGCAATACACTTCAACAATGATGATGAATGTCAAAGAGTTAGTCACAGACTTTTCCGGGCAATCCGCGAGTGAACTAAAGGCTTCGTTGAACAAGCTCCTCATTTATTGGTTTACAAATAAACAGGGAATAGTGCAACATCAAAAAATTGAGCACGTGTTATTGACTGGCGAATATGCAGATGACAAAGGTGTCGCCGAGTTTTTTGAGCAAAATTTGAAAATTCATTCGAGCATTGGAAATGTTTGGAGAAACGCTTTTTCGTACGATGATTACATTCCTGAAATTTCAAAAGAAGAATCTGTGACGTGCGCAGTTGTGGTCGGACTGGCGCTCGCTGCGATGATAAATAAATAAAATGTTAAAGTTTTTAATAAGCACAGAAAGACATGAGTTGAGAAGAGAATACAAGTTTAGATTTTTGAATGTCGTTCTAACTTATCTTTTAATTCTCGCTATCATTATTGCGGTGAGTTTGTTTGCGCCGTACACCGTCGTGTATCTAGAAAGAAATATAATTAATTCCGAGTTGGAAGTAATAAAGAATTCTGATGTTTCCAAAAGACGTGTAGCATTCGAGAACGATTATAAACATCTGATTGTTGAGTACAAAATTTTCAATCAGGATTTTATGAAGCCAACAAATTTCTACGATTTACTTTTGAAAAATAAAACATCCGAAGTTGTCATTTCTAGTTTCAATTTTGCCAAAATGGATGGAGAAAAATTGAAAGTGAAAATTGATATTAAAGGTGTAGCCAAAACCAGAAACGCACTAGTTGAATATGTTAATTCATTAAAGCAAGAAAAGATCTTTAACAAAGTTGAAGTGCCAATCTCTACGCTAACCAAAGAATCAGACATCCCATTCTCAATTAGTTTTGAAACGGTAGATAACTTTACAAATATATGAAAAAGCAACTAAACACAACAATTTTGATTTCGTTATTGCTCCTGTTGGCAGTTGTTGCTAGCGCGTTTGCTGTATTCTATTGGGACAAAAAAATATGGAATTTCGCAAGTTATGTTCGAGAACAGAGACAAGTATTGAAAAACGAGCGTGCCGCTGTGCAGTTTCTTGCAAATGTCGATAAAGAAATTAAACAAATACAAGAACATAGCGAGTTTTTCGATAGTATGTATTTTAGTAAAGAGAGTATTCTCCCATTTATAGAAAAACTGGAATCGGTTGCGCGCGTTTCTGGAACAAAATTGTATATTCAAAGCGTAACACCAGGTGATGTTGTCGCTGAAAAATATAATTACTACAACGTCACTTTGCAATCCAGTGGTTCTTGGGAGGCGGTAACAAAATTTGTCAGTTTGGTAGAAAATATGCCTCACTATATTTCTATTAAAGTTTTGAATCTCTCCTCATCAGATAATGAGAAGGGTAGAGTTTGGACGGCATCGATGACAATAACAACTTTAGCAAATTAATATGAGCAACTTTAAAAAGAAAAAAGAAAATTTAATTTACGAATGGAAGCAGAGAAAATATAATTTGTCTCTATTCGGAGAAAATGCACAATCAGATTGGAATTATTTTCTTGTATTTGTTTTGGTGACTTTAATAATGTCTGCGATAGGAGGAACAGTGAATTACATCAGAATCGATCGAGAGATCAACAAAGAATCTGAGGAAGTTTTCTTCAAAAGTAGAAAGAAAGACGTAGAAAAAGTCGGCGAACTGATTTCAGAATTAAAATTGAAAGCAGAAGTTTTCAATTCTGAGATGCAGAAGAAATAGAATAGGGCTTGATATTTTCGCCATTTGCTTTAATGTATATATGGTATCCATCCTCTCGTAGTTCAATGGATAGAACAGGGGACTTCTAAGCCTCTGATGTAGGTTCGATTCCTGCCGAGAGGACAACATTAGTAGTTGAAGTTTTCTCGCAAATAGTGTAATCTTTCCGAAGACCAGTACAAATGCGCGATTAGCTCAGTTGGTAGAGCAACCCGTTTACACCGGGTAGGTCGGGGGTTCGAGTCCCTCATCGCGCACCAACATTCATAGAATGCCCCCACAAATTTTAAAAGAAGAAAAAGACTATATCGTCATCAATAAACCGGCCGGCCTCATGGTGCATGGTGATGGACGAAGCACAGAGAAAACATTGTGTGATTTTATGTTGGAAAAATATCCGGAAATTGCTGGGGTAGGTGAGCCGTTGAGAATTTCCGAAGAAATAAAAATCGACCGACCTGGAATTGTTCATCGCCTCGATCGGGAAACTTCAGGTGTCATGATCGTCGCTCGCACTAAAGATGGTTTTGAATATTTGAAAAACGAATTCAAAAATCGAAGCGTTCACAAAACTTACCACACATTTGTATATGGAAATATAAAAGAGGAAAACGGCGTCATCGATTCTCCAATCGGCCGAAGCAAAAGCGATTTTCGACAATGGTCAGCAGGGAAAACTGCGCGCGGAGAAATGCGCGAGGCGGTTACAGAATTTCGTGTACTCGCCAGAGCAGGGGACAAAAGCGCAACATTTTTGGAGGTTAATCCTAAAACCGGACGAACGCATCAAATCCGAGTTCACTTCAAATCAATTTTTCACCCAGTCGTCGCCGACAATTTGTACGCACCTGGCCGCGAAAAGATGTTTGGTTTCGAGCGGTTGGCGCTGCATGCACGATCGATCGAGTTTTCCGATATTTCAGGCAAAACTGTCGTTTATGAGGCCGAATACCCGGAGGATTTCGCTCGAGCAATCGAAATAATTGGAAAAGGTCAGTAAATCCTTGCCAATTTTCATTGATTATGATAGATTTTCATTCACTATGGAAACCACAGTAACAAACACAGAATCACGAAAAAACCTCGATATGCGCGCAGGCGACACAGTCAAGGTCTTTCAGAAAATCAAAGACAAAGAGGGTAAAACTAGAATTCAATTATTCGAGGGTCTTGTATTATCACGAAAACACGGAGCAGAGGCTGGAGCAACTTTCACAGTTCGCCGAGTAACAGGTGGTTTCGGAGTCGAGAAAATCTTCCCACTATATTCTCCTATGATCGACAAAATCGAGGTCGTGAAGCGATCAAAAATCCGAAGATCAAAACTTTACCATATTCGAGACAAAGCTATTAAACAGGCAAACAAGAGAATGAAGATGATGTTCGTAGATAATCGAACAGACGATGTAGCGGAGGTCGCAGCAGTCGAGGCTCCAGTCGCAGAAGTCAAAGAATAATCTTGAAAAGTCCCTTTGGGGGCTTTTCTTTTTGATATACTATTCGCATGTCACTATTCACAGGCCGAGGCGACAACGGCACCACAACTACATTTCATTGCGATCAGCGATTCACCAAGGGCTCCGATGTTGCGGAGGCTCTCGGCACCGTTGATGAATTGAATTCGCTTCTGGGAATTGTGAAAGTTAAAAGTGGCGACATGAAAATTTTCGATAGAAATTTTTCTGACTATATTGAAGAAGTTCAGCAAAATCTTTTCATTGTGCAGGCGGAATTGGCTGGTGCCGACAAACATCTAGTGAAAGAAAAAATCGACACAATGTCTGATTTGATTAATCGAATTGAAAAAGAAATGCCACCAATTAAATCTTTTTTCGTTTCGGGCGGAACAGAGATTGCAGCGACATTTGATTTTGCGAGAACTATTGCACGTAGGGCAGAGCGTCGAGTGGTGACAGTGATGGACAATAAAACAGCACCAGTTATGCTGGAGACGCTTGCTTATTTGAACAGATTGTCTAGTATGATGTACGCGTTCGCTAGACTTTCCAACCACTTGTCTGGTATAAAGGAGGAGTCGCCGAATTATAGGTAGTCATGGCGGTTATGGTGTAACGGTTAACACAGCGGTCTGTGGATCCGCTAATCTGGGTTCGATTCCCAGTAATCGCCCCAAAAATTTTGAAGTTCAGGGCGCGCCCATCGTGGCGCGTTTTGACTTTTGTTATTCACGAGAGTAAAGTATTTTTCAGATGTTCTAACCACAAAAACGAAAGGGTTCACTCATGAACTTCAATATCGGCTTCTATGGCAGAGTTTCGAACTTGGCTTCAAAAAGTTTGTTGTCGTGTATAGCCATTTTCTTTGCTATTTGGTTGTTCGATCTCAAACCCGAAACCAATCTAAAGGTCATCAATTGGATTAATCTGATCACGTTGATAAATTCGGCTATGGCTCTGTGGATGTTTGAAAATCATGACGAGCGGGAATTTCTACCTCTCATGATGGCGTTCTTGTTGCCAAATGCCGGAGTTTTCTTTGTGATTTGGGCCTCTGAAAAAATGTTAGTTTGGAACGTGCTTTGTATGGCTGTGGCATTTGGGATTCTGGCAACTGTTTTGGTGGTCGGGCTAAAGGAGATATTCTCCCAGCACGAGCTGAAAGACAGAATTAAGTCCTGCTCAGTGTTCTTTGGATTTTACTTCGCGCTATTTTTGTTCCCGGCAATGGTTGTCGGCGAGATGATTTGAGTCCTGGAGTTGGATAGCTGCCCCGGCGTGCGCGCACGCCGGGGCTTTCTTATACACAAACCCTTTCTCTTTCTCTAGAATCCGGCTATAATTAGCGTATTAAAAACTAATTACAAAAAATGGAAGATTCAAAATCAAATTTAGGAATGTCTATCGCCATCGTCATTGCCGCGGTGATTATCGGTGGAGCAATTATTTACACAAACGACGGTAAATCTAACTCTCAAAACACAACACCTACACAGGAACAAAATCAGCAACCGCAAGCGACTAACGCCAAGGTTGCTCCGATAACCGACAAGGACCACATTCGCGGAGACATAAACGCGAAAGTAAAACTCGTTGAATATTCTGATACTGAATGTCCATTTTGCAAGAGACTTCATCAAACTTTTAAACAAATTACAAAAGAGTACGGTGCTGACGTGGCTTGGGTTTATCGTCACATGCCAATTGAGGCTCTCCACGATAAGGCTTTGTCGGAAGCACATGCAACTGAGTGTGTTGCCGAGCTGGCTGGCGAGGAAAAATTCTGGGTTTATCTAGATCGTATTTATGAAGTGACACCAGGCAACGATGGATTGGATCCAAAAATGTTAATTACATTAGCAAAAGAAGTTGGAGTTGCAGAACAGCAAATGAACGAGTGTATGTTATCTGGTCGTCACAATCAAAAAATATTGGCACAGAAAGCAGACGGCGTGCAAGCTTCAGGAAAAGAGGGCACACCATTCACTATGGTCGTTACTCAAGAAGGGGAACAGATTCCAGTCTCTGGTGCATATCCAATCGAAACATGGAGAAATTTGTTAGATCAGATTCTAAAAAAATAAAATGGAAACAGAAAGAAAAATTGTAAAATTTGAATCTTTTGAACAAATAGAGGACCCGAACAAACTTCGTGAACAATTGGCGACCGCATTCATTGAAAACAAGAGAATCAAAAGATTAATCGACATTTTTATTTTGGCTTTATTTTTAATTTTTATCATGTACACTAGCATTTAATTGCTCATGATAATTCTAGACGGGAAAAAGCTAAATAAATCAATCGCCGGCGATCTCCGAGAGGCAATCTCGGCCTTTCCGTCCAAGCCAAAATTGGTCATTATTCAGATCGGCGACAATCCCGCATCGAATATTTACATTGCCCGCAAACAGCAATATGCCGAGGAAATTGGCGCGACCGCAATCGTGAAGAAATTTGATGAAGCAATTACCGAGCGCGAGATTATTTCTGAAATCAATTCTCTCAATCAATCCGACGACGTGAATGGAATAATTGTACAGTTGCCCATTCCAAAAAATCTTTCCATCTCGAACATCATTGATTCAATTGCTCCCGAGAAAGATGTCGACGGTCTCTCTTCAAAAAATATTTACAAATTAATTCGTAATGAAGAAAGTTTTGTTCCAGCAACGGCGCTCGGCATTGGAACTTTGCTAAGGGAAAATGGAATCACGGTTGAAGGAAAAAATGTTGTAGTCATCGGACGATCATTGTTGGTGGGGAAATCGACAGCATTTCACCTCATGAATCTCGGAGCAACTGTCACAATCTGTCACAGCAAGACAAAAAATATTATCGAGCATACTCGCCGAGCAGATGTTATTGTGGTTGCGGTTGGTAAACCGGGATTGATAAACGACGATTATATTTCAGAAAAACAAGTGATAGTAGATGTCGGAATAAATATGGTAGATGGGAAAGTTTGCGGCGACACTCACATCATCGATCAATCTAAATTGAAGGCGATTTCACCAGTTCCTGGAGGTGTGGGACCGATGACCGTGGCTTCACTATTTCAAAATCTTGTCACTGCATACCAGATGCAAGAAAAACAGAATAAGGTATAATTCATTCATTATCAGTTTAAAACTTTATATGGACAACACAAAAAAATTTATAAATTTAGGTATTAAAACAGGAGTTGCGGCAGTTGCTTTACTAGCTCTATTTCTTTTAACGATTACCATTTCTGCATGGAGAAATATGAGCAAAAGCGAACCATATTACAATTCAATCACTTTGACAGGAGAGGGTGAAGTCATCGCAATCGCGGACATTGGAAAATTCACTTTCACAGTTTCTGAAACTTCAGAATCGGTTGATTCGGCTCAGAAAATGGCGACTGATAAAATTAACAAGACGCTCGATCTATTGAAAGAGAAGGGAGTTGAAGAAAAAGACATTAAAACTCTGAACTATAATATTTATCCAAAATATCAGTGGATTCCAGACATTAAAAATTGTTCTACTCCACATGGTTGCAGTGGAAATAGCGAAATTGTTGGATATGATGTCAGTCAAACAATGGAAGTTAAAATCCGCGACACAAAGAAAGCTGGAGAATTGCTAACATTGGTTGGAGGACAGGGCGTAGGTAATGTTAGTGGATTGCAATTTTCTGTAGACGATGAAGATGCCTTGAAACAGGAGGCGATCACCAAGGCAATCGCAGACGCAAAATCTAAAGCAGAAAAGTTGTCCAAGGAGCTCGGTCTAGAAATTGAAAAGATTGTTGGATATAGTGAGGAAGACTATTCTTACCCAATGTATGACAAGGGAATGGGTGGTGGTGTGATGAGCTCTCGTGCAGAAGTTTCAGCAACTCCACAGACTCCAGTTGGAGAAAATACTGTAACAGCGAAAGTTTTCGTGACCTTCGAGTTGGATAACTAGCAGAACAGTTTTGAAGCAAAAGCCCGCCCAAAGCGGTTTTTTGTTTTGTTTGAATGGTTGACAATATCTGATTATAATATATAATATTGCGCAGGATTTTGACCTTTATAAACATCACATGCACACAGTGCAAGGAGTTCGATATGTTCTCACTTACGAAAAAGATTTTAGATGCGGTGTATCGTTGGCACCAAATAGCCAGCGGTAAAAAGGTGCTTCTATCTCTTGCTGTGACGATTGGGTTTTTTCTCTCGATCGCTATGTCCGGGATAAAGTACCTAAATTTCCATGGCCCCATGATCCCCCTCTTTATATTAGCTGCAGTTGCATTTTGGGGCACAAATTTCGCAATCTCTGAAAGCAAATATAAAGAAGATAAAATGGACAAAGTTTTTTTGCCATTTTGGCTTACTTTTCTGCCTCTCATGCCCTTTGCCTTCATTACCGACATCGTTAAGTTGTCCGGGCAGAGTATATATAACATGGTGCGCGGTATAGGCACCTGGCTTCATAGAAAGATCGTCACGAGAAAGATGGAAAGTGATTCTCTCAGTTTAATTCGTAACGGACACAGTCCTCAAAGGATTGAGCCTCTGACGTTGCGAGGTGGGCCAAAGCAGGTAATAACACCGGCGCTCGTAACCAAGGGCGCAATCGAATTCATTACCGACCAAATTGGGCGGAAGAAAATGATCGATGGCCCTGATGGTGAGGAGGGGATTATAATTCCAGAATATCGTATCTCCGAAAACGGTGAAAGAGCGACTGCAATGGTCACTTATCGCCTGATCAAGGATTCTCAGGTGCATGCGAATGTAAAAAAGGACGAGGTGCACTTTCGCTATTTCGTCTTGGCATTCACCATTGATCGAGTGAAGGGTACCCTTGCGACCGGTGTTTTGGAAGAGGGAACAGAGTCCCCATCTGCAAAGGTTCTGGATGGTGCAGCCGAGAGTCTGTGGGGAGAACAAATCCAACGCGATTTGGACAAGTTCAAATCATTCGACGCCAAACTGCACGAATTCAGGACTGAGAGACAGATCAGTCCTGCAACATCCCCAGTCCAACAGACTGAAGGATGAGGGTACATTACCCTAAACAGCGCCGGCAAGCTATACGCTTCCGGCGCATTTATTTTATTTGACACCCTCCCCAAACCTGCTATTATATTAGACAAGGGGCCCGGAAGGGCTTTTTTAAATAGTTCAGACATTACAAACAATTTAATCAAAAAATATGGCAAATCCTTTTGAATATATAAGAGAAACTAAAGAAGAAATGAAGCACGTCACATGGCCTTCACGAAAGCAGACTTTCACATATACAGCACTCGTGATTGTTATTTCAGTTGTCGTGTCAATTTTCTTGGGAGCCTTCGATTCATTGTTTACTAGAGTAATTGAAACATTAATTTAATATGACAGTAAAACAACAAGCTAGTCGCGATCGTAATTGGTACGCGATTCATACATACGCAGGATATGAGAACGCGGTTGCAAAAAACTTGCAGCAACGAGTCGAGTCATTGGGAATGGAAAACAACATCTTCAATGTTCTCGTTCCAATGGAGAAGAAAATTAAAATCAAAGGAGGGAAGAGGGTGGAGGTTCTAGAAAAAATCTATCCAGGATACGTTTTGGTGGACATGATTGTTACAGACGATTCATGGTATGTTGTTCGAAACACTCCTCGCGTTACAGGATTCGTTGGTTCTGGAGTCTATCCGGTACCACTTTCAAAGAAAGAAATTGATGAACTATTCTCTCGAATGAATAAAGATACAGCAAAACACAAGATTGATTTGATGATTGGTGAGGTAATTGTCATCACAGACGGTCCTTTCAAAGATTTAGAGGGTAAAGTTGAAGAGGTCGACGAGGAGCGAGGTAAAGTCAAGGTCAACGTCTCAATGTTCGGTCGAGAAACGCCGGTAGAGATTGACTTCTTGCAAGTTAAGAAGATTTAAGATAGGATAAACGAACTACAAAAATATGGCCAAGAAAATACAAAAAGTAATAAAGGTACAAGCAATTGGAGGACGAGCAACACCTGCGCCACCTCTAGGTCCTGCATTGGGACAGGCTGGTGTTAACATTGGTGAATTCGTCAAACAATTCAACGATGCCACTCGCGACAAGATGGGGGAAATCATTCCAACAGTTGTCACAGTTTACGAAGACCGATCATTTAGTTTGGTTTTCAAGAAATCTCCAGCTTCACGAATGATTCTCAAGGAATTAAATTTGGAGAAGGGATCAGGAACTAACCTCACAAAGAAAGCAGGTAAAATCACCAAGGCTCAGATCCGAAAGATCGCCGAGGAGAAAATGTCAGACTTGTCAGCCGCTTCTGTAGAGACAGCGATGAAGACAATCGAGGGAACATGCCGATCAATGGGAATCGAAGTTAAATAACAAATGGCCGCCTGAGGGCGGTTTTTTGTTTGGTTAAATTATTTCTCCAATACCAAAAACTCAAATCGAAAATTCTCGTCGGAACTCTTTCTGCTCGAGATGACTTTCTTGAAAATTTCAGAATACTCAGGAAACTTCGCCGGCCCATCAATGTCGGTCTCTATCACTGTTAGGTAAAGTCGATTCGCCATCGGTAGAAATAATTTATAAATCTGCCCGCCACCGATAATGAATATCTCGTCTGAATTAAAACTTCTCGCGAGCTCGAGAGCTTGCTCGGGCGAGTGTGCCACAAAAACTCCTTCAGGTGCGATGTAGTTCTGATTCAGCGTCATGACGATATGTGGCCTGCCGGGGAGGAGACGCCCACCGAAACTTTCAAAAGTGGTTTGACCCATAATCATCGGCTTGCCCATAGTCGTATTTTTGAAGTGTTTGAAGTCCTCGCTAATGTGCCACGGAATCTTGCCCTCCGAAGTTCCGATTACGCGAGTTTTGCTCCCGATAGCGGCTATCATGCTGATTTTTGGTACGGTTTTCATATTTGAGAATTATAGTATAATTCGATGGTTAAATAAACACACATGAAAAAAATTGTAATCGTTTTGACGGGTCTGATGGCGAGTGGTAAGGATGTCACTAAAAAATATATTGAAGAAAAATATGGCGCAAAGAGTTTGAAGTTTTCTCAAATTATGCGCGATATCTTGAATAGACTTCATCTTGAAAATTCTCGCGACAACATTATTAAAATTTCAACAATTTTGAGAGAATCTTTTGGCCAGGATCTATTGGCGAAAGTAATTACAGAAGATGCAAAAAAACTTGGTGTGGCCATTGTAATACTTGATGGTGCGAGAAGAGAGGAGGATATTGTTTACGCGGAACAGCTCTCAAACTTTAATTTGATTAGCGTTGATGCAAAACCAGAAATTCGATATCAGAGAGCAAAAATGAGAAATGAAAACTCGGGAGATGCCGACAAGACCTTTGAGACATTTCTAGAAGACCACAATAAACCAACAGAGCTAGGGATTCCGGCTTTAATGGCAAAAGCAAAATACAGCATCAACAACGATCTAGATTTGAATCACTTGCATCAGCAAATAGACGAAATAATGTCTAAAATTTTAGCTTAAATTTTTCCTTCAATTCAAGAATCTTTCCTTTTTGTATCAGTGCTATTTCTTTTTTCTTTTCGTTTAGAATATAACCCTCCGCAACATCTTTCTGATGGTATGTTCCATTCGTTTTAGGAGAAGCCTCGCTCAGGTCTTCAAAAGTAATTTGGCAGAATCTTTCTCCGGGATAAATTCGAATTGATTGATAGTTTGTGTTGTTTCTGATTGGTATGACTAATTGTCCTTCGTATCCGGCGTCAACGATTCCAGTTAGGTCGACTGATAGGCCACGTCGACTAGTAGATGAGCGAGGGTAGAGAACGGACATGAGGTTGTCTGGCCACTTGATTGATTCCAATGTTGAAGCCAAGACAAATTCATTTGGAAGAAGTTCAAAATATTGTCCTTTCTCGAGCTCAATCACCTCAAAATGACCCTTTTGATTCTTATCGAAATGGTCGGCACTTAGGCTCTCTCGCCCCTTATCAGTTAGGTGCCATGATTTTGGAATTAGAAAAGTATATCCGAGTCGCAAGTCAATTGCATGAGGTTGAATTTGGAATTGGTCTAGGGCCGGTTTTATTGTAATTTCGCCTTTCTTTATCCTCTCTAAAATGTGTTTTTTTGATAGTACTGACATGTTTTTAATGATTATAATGCAATTTTTAATCCACCGATTGCTTCCATTGGTTTATATTGTTTTGCAAATATTGCGTCGATTTCAGGAACTAACTTTAAATCTTTTTTCTCAGCTCGTTCGAAAGTATTCTTCGGAAGCATCAATTTGATTTTATTGTGATTATTCTTTCGTGAGATTATTTCTTTTGCCCCTGCGTAATGATTTTCATAGATGTGTGCATTAGAAATTGAATGAGAATATGTGCCAACCTTTACTCCCAATTTTTGAGCCAGAATATATTGCAACAAACAAAATCCAGCAACATCAAAGGGGAATCCGAGCACCATATCGTTCGAGCGAACCATGTTGTGTAAATGTAATTTACCCCCGAAAATATTTACTGTGAAAGTGTACGGGCAGGGTACATTAGCTTTTTTGAAAAGACTAAGTCCGTCGTGTGCAGGGTCCCAAGTTACAACTACTGCCTGTCTAGAGCTTGGCTCTTTAGTTAGTAAATCAATTAGACCCTTGAGCTGATCACGACCGAAATGTTTTCTCCATCGATATCCGTATGCAACAGTCACTACGTCTCCTGGGTTTGTAAATGCATCCCAAATTTTTGTATACTCGCGTAGAAAATCTGCAGGTTTTCTGGCGCCAGAAATGAACCAGCATTGTTCCGCGATGATGGCTTTCATCGGAATCTTTCTCAAAGTCAGAAGAGGAAAGCCGTCCTTTTCTGGCTCAATTGAAAAATGAACTCCGGGAAGAGCGCGTGTTTCTAATTTGGTCCTTTCTGAATATTCACGAACACCTTTTGACATCAACTGCTTCATAATGTCCTGATAAATTTGATCGAATTTTGTCATTGCTCATTGATTATATCATCGTCGAAAAAATTAATGTATAATGCAATTCAAATGAACACAGAAAATATAAAATATCCATATTTACCAGAGGGGAGGACCATTCAATATGTAGGTATTGATAATCCTTTTATGCAGGAGGCTATGGAGCAGGCGAAAAAACATTCAACAGATTTGCTTCAGCCAACTGGCGCTGTCGTTGTAAAAGATGGGAAAATAATAGGGAGGGGAGCTAATCATTCTATATTGGGAGTGTTTGATTCATATAATAAACTTCACAAGAAAGGATTTTGTATTCGAAAACTTTTTAATGTGAAGTCTGGTCGCGGATATTGGATGTGCCCTGGTTGTGTGACGAATAGTAATCATGCCGAAGCAACCGCTGTGCGAGACGCAAAAAAACACGGGGAAAATACGGACGGGGCTGACCTATATCTCTGGGGTCATTGGTGGGCATGCAAACCCTGTTGGGATGCGATGATTAAAGGGGGCATAAAAAATGTTTTTCTTCTGGATACTTCATGGGAGAAATTTAGCCGAGAGTCCGACAAAAATATTATAGGACGTCAATTTAATTAGCAAAAAACGCGCTACTGATGCACATCGTGATCTCCAAAATCCATTAGAATTACAGACTGTTTGTTTATATATTCAAAAACGATACGATTTTTGTAATCAACAGAAAAACTGTATTTACTTTTCATGCGCCCGTGCAATTTGTGCACTTTTAAATTTTTGTGATTTTTAGGATTTTGAAATTCAGTAATTTTTTCAGTGATTGCAACAAAGAGGGTATAGTTATTTTTCATCACGTCATTAACTGTTCGCCCGAATTTTTTGGTAAAGTGTATTTCTATCATTAAGTTAGAAATTATTTATACATTGCGCGCAACTGTTTTTCGAAATTTTTTGCATCAGTAAATTTGTAAACATGGCCATCACGAATGTTTTGTTCTGACTCCAATAGATCCATGCATGCCTGCTCCTCGGCAAAATAGGCGAGGGCACGTCGAACTACTTGAGCCTTGTTTTCCGCATTTCCACGGCTAATCTGTGATTCAATAAATTTCTCCATTTTTTCGCTTATTGGTACTGATATTGTTGCCATATATTTATATTATATCGTAATGTGATACTATCATATATTATTTTGTGATGCAGATCGAAAAAATGCAACGTTTCCACTTCAATTGTTTGTGATATTATTATCTCATTATGAAAGACAAACAAATCCAAAACCTTATCAAAAAAGAAGAGAAGCGCCAGAAATCTGTTATCAACCTAATCGCGTCGGAGAATGTTGTTTCGAAGGACGTGCTCACTGCTCTCGGTTCAGTGTTGACGAATAAATATGCCGAAGGATATCCAGGCAAGAGATATTACGGGGGAAACTCTGTCATTGATCAGGTGGAGTCGCTTTGTCAGAATCGAGCGCTGAAAACTTTTGGATTGTCTGCTGAGAAATGGACTGTGAACGTTCAGGCGCTCTCTGGTTCTCCGGCTAACCTCGCTGTCTATACCGCACTCGTTCCAAAGGGTGGGAAGATTATGGGAATGAGTTTGGATCAGGGAGGACATCTCACTCACGGTCACAAAGTTTCTGCCACAGGAATGTTTTGGACGCAGGTTCCATACGGGGTAGATAAAAATACTGAAGTTTTAAATTACGACGCTCTGAAAAAATTAGCAGTCGCTGAAAAACCGAACATTATAGTTGCTGGATTCACTGCATATCCTCGACAAATTGACTGGAAAAAGTTCCGAGAAATTGCGGACGCTAGCGGTGCCATTTTGATGGTTGATATGTCGCACATTGCTGGACTTGTAGCCGGCAAAGAATATCCTTCACCATTTGAATACGCAGATGTCGTCACTACGACTGTTCACAAAACTTTGCGGGGACCACGATCGGCTTTAATTTTTGCAAAAATTGATGCACGTGAGTTGGGTAAGAAAATCGATAAAGCAGTATTCCCAGGATTACAAGGAGGCCCACATGAAAATCAAATTGCCGCTGTTGCAGTGGCGATGAAGGAGGCTCAGGCTCCGGCTTTCAAAAAATATGCAAAGCAGGTAAAGAAAAATGCTCTTGTTTTGGCAGGGGAATTGGCGAAATTCGGTTGGAGAATTATTTCTGGCGGAACGGACAGTCACCTAATTTTGGTTGATGTCTGGATGGGCGGCAAGGGAATTACAGGAAAAGATGCTGAGACAAAATTGGAGAAGGCCGGCATTATTGTAAACAAAAATGCAATTCCATTCGATACTCGATCACCATTCGATCCGTCTGGAATTCGATTAGGCACTGCGTGTGAGACTAGTCGAGGTGCGAAAGAGAAGGACTTCAAAAAAATTGCAGAGAGAATTAATAACGCACTAAAAAAATAATATGAACAAGCGAGGAAAATTCATCGTCCTAGAGGGGAGCGAAGGTTCTGGAAAATCCAGTCAGTTGAAAAAGATCGCAGAAATTTTGGGGGACGATGTGGTTGTGACTCGCGAGCCGGGCGGAACTCCTTATGCAGAGGAAAT
>CAZHOL010000008.1:28009-29720 GCA_964534415.1 uncultured Candidatus Saccharibacteria bacterium
GGGACGATGTGGTTGTGACTCGCGAGCCGGGCGGAACTCCTTATGCAGAGGAAATTCGTCATGTCATTTTGAAGTCTGAGAATGCGGCGCAGGCGAATGAGAAAACTTTGTTCGCGCTGTTTTGGGCGTCACGTGCGGATCATTTGAAGAATAAAATAATACCTGCGCTCGAGGCGGGGAAGACTGTGTTGTGCGACAGGTTTGATTCGTCTACCTATGCGTATCAAACTGTGAGAACTGATCGATTTGATAGCACAAAAAATAAACCGCACGAAATTATGGGGAGTGCAATTGAAGAAATAAAAGATAATTTTTTCTTTTTCCGAGATTTTTTTGTTGGGGAATGTAAACCTGATTTGTATATTTATCTCGATGTTGACATCGAGGTGGGATTGTCTAGAAAAAATGTGCAGAAGGATGAACTGAATCATTTTGATAAAAGGAAAGTTGAATTTTTTAATGGTATGAAGGAAGCTTATTCTGAGTTTCTTTCTAAAGTACCGAGTGTCGTCGTCGATGCAAACCCGGCTTTTGATGTGGTGACGGAGAAGTTGTTGAAAATTATTAGAGAAGTGTAGATTCTGGTTTGTGTGAATATTTGCTTTTTCTGTGATAAGTGGTATAGTTTATTTCCAGAAGTTCTATTGTGGAGCTTCATAATACTAAACTCAACAAGTATATAGGAGGTTTGTATGCCTGGAAGAAACTCGCAGGTCGCGGCTGATATCGCCGATCATCTGGATCAGCTGGAGCCAGAACCGCCGCTCGTGATTGAACCATTGATCACCGCGCCGCGCAAAGTCGCACATACGGGTGTCGGACCCACCGATGAAGATCAGGAGAGTCCTTGGGCCGCACCGGTTTGCGAATGTCAATTCGAGGACTGCCGGTGTTGGAGACCGGGTCAGCCACCCAGCGACGACGTGCCCGATGAAACGGGTGAACACGTCTAACGGACACAGTCCGTCAAAAGCCCCCGAGCAATCGGGGGCTTTTCTTTTTCTCGGCGATAAAAAATGCTAGAATATTTCTAATGAAATTGAAAATCAAAAGACTTCATCCTGACGCGATTCTCCCAAACTATGCCCACCCAGGGGATGTTGGTTTGGACATGTATTCTGTTGAGGAGTGTGTTTTGAATCCGGGAGAGAGGCGAATTGTGAATTGTGGTTTTGCCTTGGAATTCGATGCTGGTTTTGCAGCGATTGTTAAAGATAAAAGTGGACCAACAAAAAATTTTGGAGTTCAAACAATGGGCGGAGTTTTTGACGCGGGCTATCGCGGTGAATACAACGCAAATTTGATAAATCTTGGTACCGAACCATACAAAATAGAGAAGCGGCAGAAAATCGCTCAACTAATAATTTTTCCAGTAGCAATCGCAGAATTAGAAGAGGTTTCAGAATTATCAGACTCGAGCCGCGGAGAAGGCAGATTCGGCTCGACAGGAACTCACGCAAAATAATATGATAAAAATTGAAGAAAAAATAAGAAAAATAATTGAAGACTCAATCAAGCACGCGAAAATCAAAGTGGAGAATTTTTCTGTGGAGCATCCTGTCGATTTGACGCATGGTGACTATTCCACAAATGTGGCGCTGGTCGTTTCCAAGCAATTGCAAACTTCACCTCACAGCGTTGCGAAATTACTAGTGGAAAAAATCAGCCAGAAATTACCGTCAGAAATTAGCGAAGTCTCAATCGCTGGGCC
>CAZHOL010000009.1:0-20483 GCA_964534415.1 uncultured Candidatus Saccharibacteria bacterium
TATCCAAAGCATAAATCTCTAAACAACCCATTCAGACGCGATTGCCTGAATGCAGGTATAAATCTGAGGATAGCCCCAGCAAACAACACAAGGTTGTAACCAGAGCGTCCTTGAAACAATACCTTAGTAGGTGTGAACCGTATTGTTTAGAGATTTATGATTTGGATTTTGTAAAACTCGTATTCAGGTGATATAATAGCACATATAGAAAATATGTCAAGCAATTTGAAAGATACAAAGCAAAATCAAAAAGAGGAGATAATTTTGGACCAGCAGTTGCGCCCAGGGACTTGGGATGAATATATTGGTCAGGAAAGCATAAAAAAGAACCTTCACGTCCTACTCGAGGCAGCCAAACAGCGTAATCATCCTCCCGAACATATTCTTTTTTATGGCCCTCCCGGCCTCGGAAAGACGACGTTAGCTCATTTAATTGCAAAACATACAAATACTCAGATAAAAATCACTTCTGGCCCCTCGATCGAAAAGGTCGGTGACCTCGCGAGCATTCTAACGAACCTCGCACCTGGAGATATTTTGTTCATCGACGAGATTCACCGATTGAACAAGGCCGTTGAAGAGATTCTCTACCCTGCTATGGAGTCTGGCGTCCTGGATATTATTATTGGTAAAGGCCCCAGCGCGCGTTCAATACAATTGGAGCTTCCTCCATTCACACTCATCGCTGCAACTACGAAAATTTCTATGATTTCAGCCCCGTTGAGATCTAGATTTTCAGGAGGAATATTTCGACTCGAATTTTACACCGATTTGGAGATTGGAAAAATTATAAAAAGATCAGCAGACATACTCGGTGTAGAAATTGAAGATGAGGCCATTGCCGAAATTGCAAAGCGCAGCAGAAAAACCCCGAGAACTGCAAACTATCTTTTGAAGCGTTGTCGTGATTACAGTCAGATAAATAAAACAAACCTAACAAAAGACAGTGTCGACAAAACTTTACAAATGTTGGATATAGATGAAATTGGATTAACAAAGGCGGACGTTGCGGTGATGAATGCACTAATTAATAAGTTTAACGGTGGCCCAGTCGGATTAGGAACACTCGCGATGTCTTTGTCAGAAGAAGAAGGAACAATCGAAGAATTCAACGAGCCATATTTGTTGCAATTGGGTCTGATTGAGAGAACTTCACGAGGACGAATGGTAACATTATCGGGATACAAGCACATGCGCGTAGATCCGCCAAATCACATACAAGAAAAATTAATTAAATAAATATATGTCAGGACATAATAAATGGTCAAAAATTAAAAGACAAAAAGGTGCAGAGGACGCGAAAAAGAGTAATGTTTTTTCAAAGTTATCACGATTGATTATCGCAGAGTCGAAAAAATGTAACGGCGATGTTAATTCCCCTTCTCTTGCCACAATTATTCAGACAGCCAAAAAGGAAAATATGCCGAAAGATACGATTGAACGTGCGGTCAAGAAAGGAACGGACAAAAACACTGCTGCGCTAGAGCCGGTTACATATGAGGCATACGGTCCGGGAGGAGTTGGTATTGTTATCGACGCTTTGACTGATAATAAAAATCGAACAGTGGCCGAAGTGAAACACATTCTTTCAAAAACAGCGGGGATAGAGTTAGCACCACCTGGTTCTGCATCATGGGCTTTCACGAGAGAAGGTGGAAAAATGACAGCGAACACAACTATTCCAATCTCTGAAGAAGATGGCGAAAAATTGGGTGCAATCATAGACGCATTAGAAGATTTGGAAGACGTGCAGGAGGTTTACACTAACGCGGAGTAATGAAAATCATTTCAATCGACCCGGGATACGAGCGCCTCGGTATCGCAATAATTGAAAAAGAGCCAAAACAAAAAGAGGTTTTGTTGTTTTCAGAATGTTTTAAGACTTCATCAAAACTCCCCCACCCCGTGCGGCTTGGTTTAATTAAAAAAAGAATTGAGGAATTGATTGTTGAGTACGGGCCAGAAAAAATGGCGATTGAAACTTTATTTTTTACAAACAATCAAAAAACAGTTATGCAAGTCTCGGAGGCGCGCGGAGCAATTATTGCCACAGCACAATCGATGGGTGTTGCGGTTTCCGAATTTGGTCCAGGTGAAATCAAGGTCGCAATTACTGGCTATGGGAAAAGCGACAAAACTGCAATAATCGGCATGATTCCTCGGCTAATTAAAGTGGCCAAAGACATCAAACATGACGATGAATTCGATGCGATCGCGGTCGGCTTGACTTATTTTGCACATAACGGTAAATTCTAGTCTCACTATCCACAGAAAACATTTGTCAATTTATTTTTTTATTGATAAAAGATAGTAGTAAGGATTTTATAAAATAAATATTTCAAAAAAGATGCCAGATTTTGATGATACAGAAGTAGATTCAGAAGAAGAAGAATTTTCTGAGAACGAAGACATTCTTGCAGATGATGACGATATGTTTGGTGAAATAGATCCGGACATTATGGACGATGCTGATGATGTTTTTGGAGGAGATGAAATGGATGACCAAGAAGACTTCTAAACAAAAAAAAACCGACTTCTAGCGGTTTTTTTGTTTATTTTAGACTTCGATTTTTATAAATTTCTTTTTACCGATTTTCAATTGTAGATTTTTTTCGATCTTGTAGTTTGGATCAGATATTTTTTCCTCGCCTTCCACAAATTTGACTGCTCCCGCCTCAATCAGTCTCCTAAACTCGGTCTTCGAGGAAACAATTTGTTTCTCTACGAGTAGATCGGCCAGCAATTTTCCAATTTCAACTCGTACAGTTTCAGTATCATCTGGTATTCCTTCTTTCTTTTGAAAAGTTTTAATGAAGTTTTCTTCTGCCTTCCTCGCCTCCTCCTCACTGTGATATACCTTGACTAGTTCACGCGCCAAAAACATTTTGCTGTCTCTAGGATTTTTTGTTGGGTCTGCTAATTCTTTTTCAACTTCAGAAATTTTCTCGTCAGAAACATCGGTACAAGCCTTCAAATATTTCACAATCAAATCATCCCTCACCGCCATTGTCTTCCCGTACATTTGCTGAGCATCGTCAGTCGTGTTTATTACATTTCCCCAGCTCGTAGACATTTTTCTACCGTCGGTTCCTTCGAGCATAATTAGAGTCATGATATTTTGCTCCTTCATTCCATAGTGTTTTTGAATTATGCGACCCGCTTTCAAATTGAATAGTTGATCGAATCCTCCAATTTCAACGTCCGCCTTCAAAACATATGAATCATAACCCTGCATTAGAGGATATAGAAACTCTCGTAGAGAAACTTCATCTCCCCTATCCAACCTATCTTTAAAGTTTCTTCTGGCGGTCATTTGACTAACGGTAAAGCTTTCTGCTAATTCAGCGATCTCATCGAATTTTAGTTTCGCCAACCAATCATTGTTGTATACAAATTTCGCGCGACTCAAATCAATAATCATACCAACTTGTCTTTTGTAGTCTCGCAAATTCTCTGCAATCTTTTTTGAATCGAGCATTGGTCTCTTTTCCAATTTATCAGAAGGATCGCCGATTCGCGCAGTAAAATCGCCAACAAGAAAAATTATTTCATGACCAAGATTTTGAAATTCTCTGAGCTTTCTCAAAACAATAGCTCTACCGATATGAATTTTCGAACCTGTGGGGTCAAATCCCAATTTAACTTTCAATCTTTTGCCGGAAAGCAACTTCTCTCTGAGATTATCTTTCACAAAGACTTCTTCAACATTTCTGGACAGTAATCTCTCAATTTTTAATGGATCAGTATCAACTGGAATTTTTCTAAAATTAAACATGCCATTATTCTAGCATTTTTTCCTTTTTCTGGTATATTCAAATCCAATTTCCATAAAAAATCGTAGTATAATATTGTGATAATGAAACACAAAGCAAAAATATTAAAAACTTTAAAAAAGGTAATCCCGTGGGTTCTTCTAGCCTTCTTTTTATTTACTGGCATCTTTATTTTATGGGCAACTACTATTGCTCTTCCTAACTTGAACTCTTTCGAGGAGAGAAAGGTTTCTCAATCAACCAAAATATACGATAGGACTGGACAAATAATACTCTATGACGTTTTTGGAGAATACAAGAGAACCGTTGTACCTCTCGATCAAATTGCGGAGACATTGAAGCAGGCGGCAGTTGCTGTCGAGGATAAAAATTTCTATTCTCACAACGGTATTGAAGTTTCTTCAATAATTCGTGCGATTCGCAACAATCTTCTCGAAGGAAATCTCCTAGGTGGTCAGGGTGGTTCAACAATCACACAGCAAGTCATTAAAAACTCCCTCCTCACTAGAGACAAAAAAATCTCTAGAAAATTAAAAGAGTGGATTCTAGCACCTCGTCTTGAAAAGGTTCTGACAAAAGACGAGATTCTCGCAATTTATCTTAACGAAATTCCATATGGAGGTAGTGTTTATGGTATAGAGGAAGCTTCACGAAGATTTTTCTCAAAAAGCGCCAAGGATCTGACCCTTGCGGAATCGGCATATCTGGCCGCCCTACCACAGGCTCCGACTTACTACTCACCATATGGTAGCCACCTAGAGCAGCTTGAGAATAGGAAAAATTACGTGCTCGATCAAATGTATGAATCAAAATATATTACGGCAGAGGCTCGAGACAATGCAAAAGTGGCCAAAGTTAATTTCTCGAAACAGGAATCGTTCGGCATCAAAGCTCCACATTTTGTAATGTACATAAAAGAACAGCTCGAAAAAGACTTCGGCAAAGAGGTCGTTGAGCAAGGTGGTTTGAAGGTCATAACAACTCTCGATTGGGAACTTCAACAGAAAGCTGAGGAAATTGTGAAGACAAAGGCTCTAGAGAACAAGCAAAAATTTAACGCCGAAAACGGCGCTTTGGTTGCAATCGACCCGCAAACCGGCGAGATTCTGACAATGGTCGGTTCCAGAGACTATTTCGACAAGGAAATTGACGGTAATTTCAATATTGCCCTGGCAAAGCGTCAGCCAGGATCAACCTTTAAACCAATTGTTTATGCGGAGGCCTTCAACAAGGGATATCGACCTGAAACAGTTGTGTTTGATTTGCCAACTGAATTTTCTGCCGTCTGCAACAAAACGACTGGCGAAAATTGCTATACTCCTGGAAACTATGACGACAAATATCGTGGTCCCATGACATTGCGTGATGCATTAGCACAGTCTATAAACATTCCTGCAGTTAAAATGCTGTATTTGGTTGGAATAAAGGATGCCCTGAATTTGGCAAAGAAAATGGGGCTAGAAACTTTAACAAACGTGGATCAATATGGTCTAACTCTGGTGTTGGGAGGTGGTGAAGTTACTCCGCTAGATTTGGCCGGTGCATATGGAGTTTTTGCTACAGAAGGAACTAAATATCCTAAAAAGGGGGTGCTGAAAATTGAAGATAGTAAGGGAAACACTGTTATGGAAGAATCAGAGCCAGTTGGAGAGAGAATAATGTCAGAACAAACAACTCGTCTGATTTCAAGCGTACTTTCAGATAATGTGGCGAGAACACCGAGCTATGGAGCAAACTCCGCATTATATTTTGGTGACAGAGATGTCGCAGTGAAAACAGGTACTACAAACGACTATCGCGATGCGTGGATTGTTGGATACACTCCAAATATTGTTGTAGCTGGTTGGGCCGGAAATAATGACAACTCCCCTATGGAGAAGAAGGTCGCTGGTATGATCGTCGCGCCAATGTGGAATCAGTTTATGCAAGTTGTTCTTTCTAAAGTTCCAAACACAAGCTTTACAGAACCAGAACCAATCAATCCTGAGATTAAACCAATGCTCGCTGGTTATTGGAAGGGTGAAAAAACAACTGTGGTTGATGGGAAAATTAAGGTTACGGGGACAGGCGGCGGTGTTCACTCAATTTTGCACTGGGTAGACAAGAATGACCCGCTTGGCCCTATACCAAGCCGTCCTGGAAGAGATTCTCAATATGACTTATGGGAAGAACCGGTTAGAGAGTGGGCCAGATCAAAGAATCTTTCCTCTATTGAAAGCGGTTCTAATGAATCTGAAAACTCCAACACACCCTCATCAAAAAATAGTTTGTCGATAATTAGTCCGGAAGATAGAAAAACTTACTTCATTGACTCGATAATGGTTGTGGCGGTTAGATTAGAAAATGACAAAACAATAAAATCGGGCGAAGTGTTTTTGAATTCACAGAAAATCGGAGACATTGAAATTCCGGGAAATTCGATTTCATTCTTTCCAAGTGAATTACCAATGATTAAGGCAACAAATAAATTGCGCGTAGTTGTAACTGATGATTCAGGTGATAAACACGAAGATAATATCGAGTTTTCAATCAAATAATTTTCTTTTCAGAAATTTTGTATCCAGCGCTATTTATTTTGTTATAGAAAAGAGTATTGATTTTTCCTCTATTCATAAATATTTCTGCTTTTTCTGCGCCAGAAACATTAATCAAGATTGTTTTATTTGAAAACTTTATTTTTTCTTTAGAAACCACAACATTGCACGATTCACTTATTGCTTCAATTAAACATTTCTTAATATTCTCTTCTTTTAGCCCAATAGAGGCGTATTTTTGAAGGAAGTTGGCAATATTAAACATTATTTATTCATTGGCATTACCAAATATCTAAATGTGCTGTCTTTAGATCCGGTAATTACAAGCGGCTTCCCCGCCCCATTAAATATCAGTTTTAGGCTGTCTGAATGTATTGATGATAAACAATCATTTAAATATTTATGGTTGAAGCTTATTTTGATTGGTTCACCTTCAGCATCAATTTTAATTTTATTTATTGTTTCACCTTTGTCTTTGTTTTGAGTTGAAACTTCCAAAACATTGTCTGACGGCATCACAGAAAAAGTTGTCTGATTAAAGTTATTTGAGAAAATGTTTGAAATTCTTAGTGCTTGGATAAAATCTTCTTTTAAAACATTTACAACTGTAGTTTCTGTTTTAGGAATAATTTGTTTGTAATCTGGAAATACCCCATCAACAATTCTAGAAACAAGATAAATATTTTTATTCTTCATTGCAATTTGGTTTTCATCAAAAATAACCTCGACTTCGGTGTCTTGATCTTCAAAAATTCTTGCTATTTCAGTAGTGTTTTTGAATGGAATCAAAATTGATTCAAAACCCTCTGTTTTCCCAATTCTAATATTTTTTTCAGCCAATCTAAAAGAGTCTGTTGCAACAAAATAAATATTATCTCCATCAGGATAAATATAAACACTAGAAAGCTCTGGCTTAATGTTTGATATTGAGGCGCTATACCAAACAGATTGAAATCCTTTCAAAAAATCTTTCGACTCAATTATAAACTTTTTCTTTTCCTCTATCATCGGAATATTTGGAAAGTCTTCTGCAGGCAATGTTTTTATAACAGTTTCACTATTTTTTGAGTAAATATATAGATTTTCGTTCTGCAGACTAAAATTAAGATCACTATCACTCTTTCCCAGGTTTGAAAGATAGGAATTTAAAATATTACCAGAAACTGCACAAATTCCTGGCTCTGAAACTTTACATGGAATTTCTATACAAAGACCAATATCTAGATTCGTGGCCTTAATTTTCACAGAACTGCCCTTGGCTTCAATTAAAATACATGAAAGCACAGGAAGACTAACATTTCTCCCTGTAATTTTTTCTGCTTTACTAATCGCAGACAACATTTTTTCTTTGTTACATTCGAATTTCATATATATTAATTTATTTTCTTTTAATTAAATGATTTATTCTATTATAGTCCTGTTGATAAGTGGATAAATCATCTATTCCCTACTGAAATAATACTCTTTTTGATTTTATTTATCTAACAAGATGTGGTGATAAACTGGTGAAAACTTGATAAAGAATTCACATCAAATATTTATCAAATTATATCCACAATAAACACTGATAATTAAAGAACTTTCCAACAACTTACGACATGGTTATGCAGGTCTTTTCCACATTACAACATCGCTCGTATCTGACTAATCTGTTGTGAGAGTGTGTTGTCGGTCTCCATTTCCTTTTTGATCTTTTCACAAGAGTGAATAACGGTGGTATGATCCCTGCCCCCGAGCTTCTCACCTATTGTAGGATAAGAGATATTGAAATCCTCCCTTAAAATATACATTATTATTTGTCTTGGGCGGACAATTTCCTTTCTTCTTGTTTTTTCACAGATTGTTTTCTCTTCAATATTGTAGAATTCTGAAATAATTTTGATTAATTCATTAACTGAAACCATTTTCTTTGGTTTTGAGCTGTTTTTAATCAAATCTTTGATTTCATTGAAAGATAAATCCCGACCTTTTAATTGAGTGTGACAAATTACAGAATTAATTGCCCCCTCTAATTCACGAATATTCCCCTCTATTGTTTGTGCTAGGTAGTTTACAACGTCATCCGGGAGGTTTATCTCGCTACGGTCGATTTTTGAGCGTAAAATGGCCACTCTGGATTCATGATCTGGTTGTGGAATATCAACAATCATTCCTTGATTGAATCGAGATTTCAATCGATCCTCTAGACCAGGGATGAAATTAGGATGTTGATCTGAAGAAAATACAATTTGTTTGTTGTTGTCGTACAGAGTATTGAACAAGTGGAACAATTCCTCTTGAGTCTTCTCTTTTTTTGAGAGAAATTGAATATCATCCATTATCAAAACGTCGTATCTTCGGTATTTTTCTTTGAATTGATTAACCCTGTTGGCCTGAACAGCGTTAATGTATTCAGAAACATATTTTTCTGAAGTTAAATAGTAGACTTTTTTATCTTTGTAGTGATTTTTCACCTGATTCCCTATTGCTTGGATGAGATGGGTTTTACCATGTCCCGTATTGCCGTATATAAACAAAGGATTGTAGACAATTCCAGGCTGTTTCACTATGGCCTGTGAAGCGGCGTAGGCTAATTCGTTGAATGGGCCAATAACAAAGTTTTCGAATGTATATCTTGGGTTTAGATTATCTTCCTTGTTTATATAATAGTCAGAAAGTGGCAATTCATCCGGGTTTTTTGTGAAAATCTTCTTATTTTCAAGGTTTTTTGCCTTCTCTAGTTTACAAACAGCGTATTCAACTGCCCGAATTGTGTCGTTTATGTCGCGAAGTGACTTCAAAATCACCTTGTTAAATTTGTTGTTTAACCAGTCTTTGACGAATGTGTTAGGAACTCCGATTGTTATTACCCCCTCTGAGTATTTGTTGATGAAAGTGTCCTTGAACCAAGTCTTGAAATTAGCATTAGATATTTCAGATTCAATCTTATGAAGAGCATCTTCCCATAATGTTTTGTAATCAGAAACGTTTGGCATAATTTATTTGTTCCCTATTATATACCCTACCCCGAAACATGTAACTTGTTAAAAAACGAAAAATATGTTAATAATATGTTTATAAGTTGTTAATAAAAAAATATGTCATTTACTTATAATCCAAAAAAGAAAAAAAGAGCAAAGGCACACGGTTTTCTTTCTAGAACAAAGAGCCCTACAGGCAAAAAAGTTCTAAAAAGACGCCGAACAAAAGGCCGAAGAAAGATTGTTACCGTATAATTCACTATGTTCCCTGTAAAACAAAGGGTTCCAAGAGAAATATTTAAAAAAGTCATGACCGAAGGAGATAGATACTCCTCGGGGCTTTTTTTATTGAAAAGACTAGAAAACGGCCTGGAATACCCACGTTTTGGGGTGATTGTTTCAAAAAAGGTCGCAAAATTGGCAGTTCAGAGACACAAGATCAAAAGAGCCTTTTGTAATTGTATAAGATCAGAGATTGGGATTTTTGAAAATTGTGATTACGTATTCAATGTGAACGGAAATGTCTTTGAATATATAAAGGAAAACCTCTCTAAAGAAATGAAAAAGATTTCTTTCTAGTTGTTTTTGTACTATAATTCACAAATATGTCATCAATATTTCAAAATTTTTTAGTTGAACCGCTTTATAACGCACTAGTATTTTTACTTAATATTATTCCTTTTGCTGACCTGGGTGTTGCTGTGATAATTTTAACTGTAGTTGTGCGAGTGATTCTTTTCCCTATTTCAAGAAATGCTATCAAATCACAAATTAAGATGAAGGAAATTGCCCCAAAAATCAAAGAGCTTCAGGAAAAATACAAAGATGATAGACAAAAACTCGCGCTAGAAACAATGCAACTCTATAGAGATAATAATGTAAAGCCATTTGCGAGTATCCTAATGATTTTTATTCAACTCCCTATCATCTTCGCTCTCTATTTCGTTTTTTTCCGCGAAGGACTTCCTAATATTAATTTAGATATATTGTATTCATTTATTTCAGCTCCAGAAAATATTAGCGCAAATTTTTTATTGATTGACCTAACACAAAAAAGCCTAGTTCTCGCAGTATTAGCGGCGTTCACTCAATTTTTGCAAGCAAAGATTCTGATGTCGAGAAATACACAAACAGCTACTAACACAGAAAATCAGACCGAGAAAGAAAAGATGATGAATGACATCATGAAAGGAATGCAGATACAAATGAAATATGTGATGCCTTTGTTTATGGGCTTCATTGCCTTCTCTCTCGGTGGAGTGATCGCCCTTTATTTCGCAACTAGCAACACATTTTCAATCTTCCAGGAATTGTATCTGACAAAAAAGTTTGTAACTAATAAATAGAAAAAGAAATTACTTAATTTCAAGTGACCACAAACTCAAATCTTTTTTATTTGTGAACAACACGTAATCTTCTTTTGGAGAAAGTTTCAAATCTGTCATATCAAATAATGTTGAAAAATCGGAACTGTTTAGAAGTGTTTCCGTTGTTTGTTCGGCAACATCTATTTTGATTAGGGAGTCGTTGAATGAAACTTCACCAAAATACCAAATGTCTGGATAGTTTGAACCGAAGAAATTATTTGGAATTGCACAATAAACTATCTTGCTATCTCTCCCCCACACACATTTCTCTGCGATTGTGGCGTTAGGCAAAACGAAAGTTTTCTTGCTTGTTAAATCAGTTAGTCGAAGTTCTGTTCTACCATTGTTAGTTAATGAGTATAGAACTTTTTTAGTGTCAGGGCTAACCCTGGAGACGAGACCATTGATCGGGCCCAACACCTTTTCGAAGGCTCTAGTTCTCGTGTTGAATGAATATAGGTAACCGAATGCATTGTAGCTCGCATTATTATTAAACATTATTACCTCGCTAGAAACCCATTCAGGTATCCATTCTGCTGCGTATGAGCTAAAGATTTGTTTTTCAGTATTAGGGTTTGATGACAAAGACAGGTTCCCTATTAATTTATATGGACTATTTGATGTTGAATTTCCAACCAAGCTAAATAAATTTTTCCCATCAGGCGAAGTTAACAAATGCAAAATATTTTTTCGCATGAACACACCATCGAGAGTTGTTTTTTCTTCAGAAATTTCATTTGCAGGTAATTGTTTGATTTCTGCGACATATGTATCAATGTTTTCAAATCTATCTAAAAATTGAAATACGATTTTGTCTTTGTTATTCAAAAAATGTGCTTTGTATATTTTAGGAATGGTGGTATTCGAGATTCTTCTCGGAGACTGTTCTGTTGTGAGCATTTCATAGATGTGACCAGTTGCACGCTCTACATATCTATAGACTGTCTCAGTCGAGGTCGCGCTAGTGCTAGATGCTGTTCTTTGGAAAATAGTCGATCCTGAGACCGGCAAGGCAGATATTTGTCTGAGTTTTGGGATGTTTGGTAATGTTGAGTTTGGTAATTGTTCCGCTGGAGTTTCAGAATTGCTCGGCACATTCTCGGTTGGGAAGAAGTTTCCAAATGGATTATTTGGTAAATTCCCCGTTTCATTTGCCACTTCTGCTGTTTTGAAAAAGAAATTATATGCTAAAAATGCAACGCCCACTATAAATAGAGAGATGATAATGATGAGTATTTTCTTTCTTGTCATGCCAATATTATAGCAACAAAAACTTAGAAAAAATATTTTAATACAACTAGTTTATAATTTTGGATTGAGGTTCCTGTAGTATTCGCGGATCAACTGTTTGGAGAATTAACCAGGCTGATAGTGCCAACAATAGGCCAATGATTGCTGCGTTAATTTTTGCTCGTCCTTCTGACTTTGCAAACACCGCATCAGTTGTCATATATTGAAATCCGCCGTAAGTAATCATTACAATTGACAGGATGACGGCGATTGCTATTCCCCATTTGAATAAGAGTCGCAAAAAAGCTTTCATACTAGTTGTTTTTTGGTCTGTTAGGCCAGGAATTACTGATAGAGGGGCGTAGGATTTTGTATTAAGCTGGGTTGTATTTACAATTTGCACTGGATCAGAGGAAACATACTTATCTACCTGAGTTGATGGGCTACCATTTATAAATGCATCTTCTGCACTATTATAACCCGCCTCCTCTTCTTTTTTTGAGTCACCAAGCAAATCATAATAATCGGACAAACTAATTTTCCCAAATAATGAATCACTGATTTTCATCATGTTCTCCTCTGTCTGCGTCAATTTTAATTTTATATCCTGATATTTAGGATCATTTTTTGATGTAAATGCCTCGAACGCTTTTAGTTCACCAAGTTGACTACTCATAATGAGATATTCTTGCTTTTGAGACTCAATATCGTTTGTGTTTTGTGCCAAAATAACACTAGCGGTGTTTGAGACGGAACCCAGTTTATTTGAAGTCCTTATCTCCCCTATTAGTACAAATATAACGCCCAATGTAAAAAAAGTTGCAGTTGTTAAAATTAGTTTTTGTTTGTGTGTCATTGTTTTTAAAAGCTAAATTGCGATTTGTTTTCTTTGTTGAATAATAATGAAAAGCTGTTTTTGGCTGCTTGAAATATTTTATCATTATTTTTCACTTCAACACTAATATTTGATGTTCCTTCGAGATCATCCTGCTGTCTGAAAGTTATTACCCCATTATCTCCTAGGCCCGCAATTGGAATGTTGTTCATTTTCCATGAGAATACCCTAGATAAAGCGCTTTTGTCGAAGAAAAACGGTACAGCACGGAAAGTTATTTCTTCCCTCTTTAGGTCTCGCGCACCACGTACGGCGCTCTCATAAATTGTTCCGTAAATTGGGTTTTCTTCATAAATGTAAATTTTCGGATCAGTTGGACTGACGGTAATTTGACCACGACCTTCTATCAAACCATCACGAGATGAGACATAAACCGAAATCTTTGCTGGCTCAGACAGTAAGGAGTCCGTGTGAACATAATAGTTTTTTCCATATCCGGAAGCAGATTGAACTACTTTGTTATCAACTGACCATTTATATGTATAGTTCTCCGTTGGAATTATCTTGCCATCTGCCCCTATTCCTCGCGGTGTCGCATACACAATCACAGTGGATTGATTAGAAAAACGAGCCTTTCCCTTGTAGAATGGTGGCACGTATGTTTGAGCTTCATAATACATATCAATCTCTGAAGTCGATATTCTGTATTCATCAGTGAAGACGCCGCCTTCAATTTTCTCGACAAAAACGGTCAATTTCTGATCTTTTCCTAAATCAGCAGTCTGGAAGTTAAAATTGGTGAGGCCGATACCCTTTTGAATTAGTTTATCGTTAATTGACCAGCTAATTTGTGCTTTATCTAAATTTGTTGCAAAACTCGAGAGTGTCGCAGTGATTTGTTGATTTGGTCTCGGATATGGGTCACTAATTTTCAACGAAATTTGCTCTTTTATACCAATCGGCAAACCCGTATTCACATCAGTTAAGCCGTCAATATATTGACTAAAGAGTTGCTCTTGCTGTTTTAACAATTCGTCCGACAAACCATCGCTCGTTTGCGCAAAAGAAAATACCGGTAATAGAAAAGAGAAAATTAAGATTGATATTTTTTTCATCCTCCTAATTATACTACACTATAATCCACCCATTTGTAGATTTTCCCTAATCTTGGTGATACTAGATTTATTGAAGTCCCCTCCGCCCTGTGAATTTTGAAATTCAGCTTTGGCTCGTTTGATGGATAGTACTTGCGAAGGGTCGGACGTGATGATCTGATCCTCCGTATATGAAGCGATGACCTTGATTGCCACGTGTTTCATTCCTGCAAAGAATATTCCCTCCCCCACATTTGATTCGAGCAACAAATACTTTTCTTCTTCGGTGAGATTGAAAGTTTTCTGAACTATATCAATCGACGAAGGAGATTGCTTCATCAAAAATTGAATTGAAGAGTTGGTGATAATTGGTACTCCGTATGGTGAACTGAGGAAGTCTTCGACGTCTTGAGTAATTGTCGAAAGACCTAGGAAATATTTTCTTCCTCGTTTTGCGAGGCCGTATAGGAATGACGCCGTATCCTCGGATTTCATCATCCACCATGCCTCGTCGATTACGAGCAATCGTTTTTTTAACTCGCGACGAACTTCATTCCAAATATAGTGAGTGATCAAATACATCGCAATTGGTTTCAGTTCGTCTTCCATGTCTCGTAGGGAGAACACGATGAAGTTTCGGCCGAGGTCGACATTAGTTGGTTTATTGATGAATCCTGACCATGTTCCCTTGGTATATTTGCTTAATTTTTGAACTAGATTTTCTGCACCTTCCATACCGGCAAGAACCAATTCGAAGTCTGACAGTAGAGGTGGTTCAATGCTTGAAAAATCCGACTCAGGCGTGATGTCTTTGAGTGCGTAAGTCTCGGTGATTGCACGGTCGATAATTGCATCTTCTTCTGGAGAAATTCCTCCGAACATCAATCGGAAAAGTCCAACCAGGTTAACGATGTTTGATCGGAGAATGTTTGCGGGCTCCTCGTCCCCTTTTGCTGGTGGTAGGTCGAATGGGTTGATGTGATGTTCTGAAGTTAATGAAATATTAAAGTATCTTCCACCTGTTGCCTCTGCAATGTGTTCATATTCACGCTCTGGATCGAGGACGATGACATCTGTACCAAACATTAGTGAGCGGAGAATTTCCAATTTTGTTGCGTATGATTTTCCAGAACCAGCCTTGGCGAATGTCACCGAGTTGTAGTTTTCGAGTGAATATCTATCAAACAAAATTAATCCAGAATTATGTCTGTTGATACCGAACAAAATACCACGATCGGAAGTCAATTCGAATGAAATGAATGGGAAGATGCTTGAAAGAGGGCCTGAATTAAGCTTGGAATGAACATTCAAAATATCGAGTCCTAATGGCATCACTGTTTTGAAGCCCTCTTCTTGCTGGAAAAGTGCTGGCTTCATATACACCAATTTAGATTCCAAAATTGATTTGAATTCTGATTCAACTTTATCTAATTCCTCCTCGCTGTCTGCATAAATTGTTATGTAGAGGCCAACTTCAAATATCTTTTCTTGGGCCTGTTGCAAATTATCTCGCAGAGCCTCCAGATCCTGGAAAGCAGTGTCGAGCTGCGGGTCGCGCACCAACCCCTTCTCTGCTCGTATATTGATCTGGCTTTGAACTTCGGCAACTTTTTTCTGGAATTGTCGGAGAATTTTTGTTGTCTCGATTGGGTGAACGAAAATTGATACATCAAAAATTTTATCGAGATTTATTATCGGCGCAAACCAACTATCAGAAAGGAAACGAGGATATGAAATCACGAAAAAACTTCGAGTAGTTTTTTCACCGAGATTCAATGTTTTCGGTGTAATTTTAAGAGCAGATGGAGCGATGATATCTCGCAGTTCCAAAATCCCCGCCTCATAAATTTGTTGCGGTAAGAATGAGGTGATATCAGGTCCCTTTTTCTCTGCATTTTTTGGCTTTAGAAAATCGAATATTCCCATAATTTATGATTGATTAACTGCAATCGGTTTGTCGACGTCTCCCGGATTGAATAACTTATAAAATACCTCTACGATTTCTTCTGTGCCGAGTGGTACTGTGCGAATACCACAACGGTTCAAACCACCAGATACAATTGAAACCCTTTGTTCGATTTGTATCCTGCTCTCCTCAAAGCTGTCTGATTTTTGATCGGACGTTTTGCTGGTTTTAGGCGCGAACATTCCCTTTTTAGGCCCGAAATCAATTTTTGATGGAGTGTATGGTACAACGACGAAGAAGCTCTTTGTCATAATCTCGACGCTGTCTGTAAATGTTTTTATGAAGTTTGTGTATTCACGTATCTGAATTCGCATCAAGTCACTCGTCTGTAATTTTTGTCTCTCATCTAAGAGCGCGAGATATGGTCGAATGTCTAATCTGCGGGATTGCAAGAAAATTTGAATTTGAAAATCCAAGGAGTTTAGGAAGTTCTGAAACTGAAAAATTGTGGCGTTCTGCTCGTCCTCTGATTTCAGGGCGAAGTTTATTGAGGATGCAATTAAAATAGATCGCATGGAACCATCTTTCAATATAATGATGCCGTCGCGAACTTCTTGTATTGGAACAAATTCCTGTGTAGCTTTACTTGCTGGTGACATAATGTTTACTTGTAAACATTATACCCTAAAATTATTTTTATTGTTTGAATCTTCACCAAGTGTTTCTTTGATGTCGAGGCTCCATGTCAATTCTCGCAACTTGCTCTCAGAAAGTTTTGGTAATTCGACGCCCTGCCCCTCTATTTTTTTAGGTTCTGTGTTTGTTGAAGTTGGTTTTTTCTCTACCTTGTGCCAAATATATAGTTTATTTCCAAAGAAATATTTCACAGCGTATTCCACGGTGTTGATTAATGGTCTGTCGTTTACTTTATAGAAAGCTAAAGCGAGGAAAAATCCCGCAACAGGTACGCAAACGATGACTGCGATGAATTTTGGAAGTATAGTCCACAAAATAAATGTAATGGCACCACCTCCAGCAACGTAGAGGAATTGCTTCAGTGTTAATGGGCCAAAGATTTTGTCCTCAACCTCGATGAATTGTGGTATTTGGTATTTCATGGTTATTCTATTGGTTCTCTATATGGATCTACCCGAGCTGGAGCTGTTTTGGTTGGAGCTATTGGTGCGGAAAGTGGTGTTTTAGGAGCCTCGGCAACTATCGCAGGTGTTGTATTCCCTACCGCGATTTGCATAAGCGCAGGGTTTTCAATTTCGGATAGAATTTTATCGCGAGATTCAGTTATTTCGCTCTTTGTTTCTTGGACTGGTGCGGGCTCGATGATTGTTTGTTCGGTTGGGGTTGAGAACGAAATTGCTGAATCATTTGTGTCCTCTGTCATCACCTCTGCTTTTTGAGTTGAATCCATCAACGCTTGGCGTAGTGGGGCAAATATTTGTTGTGCAACATCGGACTCAATTTTTTGTGCAGTTTCTAGATCGATGTCGGCTTCTCTCATGATGTTTTGAATGAATAGCTCTGGTCCTTCAAAACCTAGCATAATTAGGAAAACCTCATCCTCAATTACGGCTCCTTGTCCAATTTGTAGGTTATTATTTTTTACTATCTCTCTAATCTTATTTTGCCATCCGGATTCCGTAATTAATTTCCTGACCATTGGCGGAAGAGAGAGAAACTGTTCTTGAATTTTTGGATCTAGTGTTGATTCATTCATTTTATTTTGTATTAGATATCTTACCTTCTAATTTTGCCAACTGCGAAACAACATCATCAGTGTCCTTCTTCTCTTTTGCATCTTTCTCTCTTTTTTCTTTGAGCCATTGTCGGCCATAAACGCTCTTTCTACTTTCTGTGAATTTCTTTCCTCTTGCCTTAGCGTCATTTGTGGCCGCTGTTTCTGCCGCTTCAATGGCTGTCCATCCTGCGCCACTGAGATATTGGGTCGCATCTTCGATAGTCATATCTTGTTTTGCAAGTTCTTTGTCTAGATTTCCTATTTTCTTTGTAAGTTGTGCACGTCTTGACTGATTATCAGGATTATTATCCACAGGAATTGAAGCAAGAGCAGTTTCAACTTTTGCCTTTCTGTCTGCCAATGCTTTAACCTTTAATGCTGGGATGTTCTCTTTCTTGTTTCTAAACTCACCAGCAGCAGTAACTGCCTCCTGTTGCTCCTTTGTATATTTTGTAGCGTCCTTGTATCGCTTTTCTTGTAGGGCGACTTGCTCCTTCATTATTTTTTCGTTTGGATTTAGTAGATTAAGTGCGGCTGAACCAGTCCAAACCTTGTCATTTTCGCGCCACTGTTTAAATCCTTTTTCTATACCACCTTCACCGCCACCCTTTCCGACATCAACACCAGTATAGTCGCCGACTTTCTGGAATGTTTTAGAGTTACGGAGGTCGAAACTGCTTGTTGTGAGTTTATTACCCGCACTTCTTGCTATACGGCTTCCTAGACCGTCACCGTCACCTGCCATTTTTTTCAATATATTTCCTCCTATTCCACCAATTCCACCTCGGGCTGCAAGTGCCAAACCACCTAACGCTACACCGCCTATGGTCTTTGTAATGGTACCAGCCATACCCCCTGCTTTATCAGAAAGAGATTTTGCGGTTTTAATTGCAAATATCATTAATGCGAGAGTGAGGAAATATTTCATCAATACCTCTGGGTGTAAATTGAAGAAGTCTCCGAAACCATTACCAGAAGTTTCTTTAAGAGGAGTTAACTTCATTATTGAGAAGGCAATATACAACATGAGTAGGAAAACTGGTGCCACAAAGGACTGCCCTATTAACGCACTCCACCATTTGTCTGTAATTTGAGATCTGAGTTTTGGAAAAATATACGCCCCAAAAGCGAGAGAGGAAGTTAGAATTACTACAATCAAAATAACGAATCTTGTAAGTAATAGAATTGAGGCAAAGATTAAAATTACTGCTAATACAAGGAATATTAGTGCTGTCAGTAACACCTGTTTTGTGACTGATACGAAATCCAGTTTCCCTCTGGGCACATTAAAAGAGCTTGCTACTCCGGATTGTCTTATGATCGCCTCCGCGATAGTTCTATCTGGGTTGTCTGAAATATTTGAGTCTGTAATAACCAGGTCGCCGTTATCTTCTATGATGATGTTATAGAATGAAATAGCCGCAGTATTAGTGATATCAATTACGACTTTTGAGAAAAACATACTAAAGTTGATGAGAACAGCAACTATAATCACCGTTCCGATTTGTTTGCCCGTCTCCCCTGTGCCGCTTAAGATCGTTTTTATTGCGATATATATTAGGCTAAAAATAAATAAAATATTTGCCAAGTCTCTGAATATCTTCCATGAAGTATCGAGTGAGGTATTTTTGCCATCTTGACCATATAAATGTGACTTCATATCTATAATTGAATAGCCAACTATGTAGTCAAATAGTTTACCAGAAGCACTTAAAGCCCCTAGGGAAATCTGGTATGGTCCGAGATACGCATAGTTCGCAATAATACACTGCAAGCCTCGGGACTTCCAAAGATAAGGACAATCAAAAGAACCAAGGGCGCCCTCACTATTTTCTTCTTGTTGCTTTCTTAGTTCGTCATTTTTAGTATTAACTATGGCAGTATCGTTGACTTTATTTGCGACTTCAATTGATTGCTCTGATGCTTTAAGTGCCTCAGTATATTTTTCTTTTATTACCGGGTCACTCGTTTCGGTAGTAAGTTTTTGAATACTTTCAATCTTTTTATTGTTTTTTGCAATTATACCTTGTGCGGCAACAGATTCAAAAAGCATGATGGAATTGTTCATGTCTAGCCTTTGTTTGATTCTGGAAGAATAAGACTCGGCTTGAATCTTAGAATTAGAAATCTGTTTGTTTATTTCAGGATCATTTGGGTTAGTTATCAATTTTGCTTCAAGCTCACCTAATGTTTCCTGTGTTTTATTGTAGGCACTAATATCCTCTACAATATAATTTCCTTGGTACATGGCCGCATACGGGCTTTTTGTTTCTTGTGCGATGAGGGTCCCAGTATCAAATATAATTGCAAACAAAATTGAAAATATAAATATTTTTTTAAAAATCCCGTTAGTCATTTTCATCTAAAATTATATCAGAGAAAACACTTTTCAAATCAAAAGTTATTCAGTATAAACCTAGCTACCCAAAACCTCGTTGGCCGCCATTTTAATTAGTTGGTTAACTAATGCATCCATAATTTCATCAAACTCGTCTGCAATCACGAGGCGATTAGTTGCGAGATTTAGTTTTTCAGGGATCAGGGTATCAGCGATCAATTTACTTGGTGTGACAGTCTCTCCCTGTTCATTTTTCCATGAGAGGAAGCCATCTCCCCAGCCCGCTTCTATGAATACTGTATCTGTTCTCTGGTCTATTACATTATCGAGTGATGATTGTGAGTTCAAATACGCACCGATCACATTATTATTCGGGTTTGATGTAACCACATCGAGTAATTCGAATGAAAAATCTTGACCACTCAATATTCTGTCAATATTTGCTTGTGCCTCCTCCAAAGTACATCTATCAGGGACGATTTTTTTGTTGCTTTTCCAATTTCTTACGAGAGCAAAAGTGATGTCTAGTTTGAATCTCTCACAGAGAATACCGTTACCAATAGAATCAATGAACGCGTTTGTTGTGTCTTTGGCGATATCTTTTACAAGTCGAGAAGGGTCAGTAATGAAGACGGGATTTCCCTCAAAACCGTTATTTATCCAGTCGATTGTGGCGTCAGAGATATATTGAAT
>CAZHOL010000009.1:20583-21708 GCA_964534415.1 uncultured Candidatus Saccharibacteria bacterium
GCGTAGTCGTCTTCGTTATATGGAATAGTTGCCCCATCATTTCGTTCGAGCCATTTAGCACTATCGCTGTCACGATTTATTGTCTGCGCGAACATGCTTAAAGGAGAAAAGATTATTGAAGAGATAATCAATACAGGAAAAAGTTTTGTAAAAGTGTAATTACGCATTTTCTTTTATAAAAATTATATCATTGTTTTTGTAATAGTTTTTAATTTGTTCAATTATCATGGATTGTTCTTGAGAAAGTTGCGTATATTCTGGTAATACGAATAGGACGATTGCCGGATCTTTTTCTCCGTCGGCAATTCTTTTTGCCATAACCGAGAGCTTGTTGTAATTATTGACATAATTTGTGTGTAGGCCAGAAAAGTTTTTTGGCACCTCGATAGCGGACAGCTTCACCGCAATTTGTTTGTATATGTCAGAGTAGATATAAGGATTGTTAGTTTCAGATACTGCTCTTTGTATCTCATCGACCTGAATCTCGATCAAAACCTGACTATATTTCTCCATCTTCTTTTTGTCTGATTGATCAAAAGTGATGAGATTTGACTCTTTATAAATGTCTGACAGTTGCAACTCGTTCTTTATTTGCTCAATTATCTCTTTTGCGGCTTCGTCAGTATCAGTTGAGCCTTGCGATTTGGCGTATATTTCCCTAGCAATTCTGCTCGTATATGAATTAAAGTCTGTAACAAAAGTTGGGGTGTAATTTTGAATTAACGCGCTACTTTCGTTATATTTATCATTCGGCCCCTTTTTCAATGGGTCTCGGCTGAGGGCAACCTCCTCTCCGTCACTGGTACCGTCACTGTCGCTGTCTTTTTTCTTTGGATCGGTTTTCCAGAGCATTTCCTCCCAATCAGATAGACCGTCAGCATCAGAATCTGCGTTTTGATAATTATTTTCTACGACAATTGTTGGTTTGATTGATTCGACATTCTCTGTACGTAGATTTCTATCAGGTATGTTTTTCTTGTACTCATTGTATGAGATAACTACTGTGATGATTAAAACGATGAATACTCCGAGATATATTATTTTATTATTAGGTAATTTCACCTTGTCATTATAGCAGAGAGATGTGATATAATTTTATTTGTTATGAACAAGTTTTTAATAATT
>CAZHOL010000009.1:21808-26314 GCA_964534415.1 uncultured Candidatus Saccharibacteria bacterium
CATTTTCGAAATTTCGAACCAGTCCCTTAACTGCAAATCTTCCGGACGTGATTTTGGGTCGATGTTTGCTTTAATAAATATCACATTGATGTCCTGTCCGTATTTTGAAGCCACCTCCTGCAAGTTTTTTCTCAAAAGTTTTCGTTTGTGTGAGAATCCTTCTTTCACGACTTCAAAAAATTTATTTTCATTGACACCGCTCTCCTGAAATCGTTTCTTTGAAATATTTTCAAAAAGTATTATTGCGGAATCTACTTTGGGAGCAGGAACAAATGAACCGGCGAGAACTGTTTTAATAAATTTCGGTTCACAATATGCTTTGACAGCAACAGAGAGAATACTTTCTTTTCCGTCTCGAGCAACAATTCTTTCGGCAACTTCTTTTTGTACGAGTAAAACCATTCTCTCGGGTTGCTTGTTTGTTTCTAAAAAGTTTCTGATGATCGCACCGGTAATATAGTACGGAATGTTTGCGATGAGTTTGTATTTCTCAGGGAGAGAGTCAGTTTTAAAATTTAAAATATCTTTTTCCTCAATTTGCAATTTTCCTGCAGAGATTTGTTCGGAGAATTTTTCATTCAAAATCGGTAATAGGGCAGAATCTTTTTCTACTGCCAAAACCGTGGCGCCGGCCTCGAGAATTTTTTCTGTTAAAGCCCCCTGCCCTGGTCCAATTTCCAGAACAAAATCACTCGGACTGATTTGGCCCGCAGAAATAATTTCTCGGAGAGCTGCCTCCGACTTCAAAAAATTTTGTCCTAGCGATTTTTTTGCAAACATAGTCTAAGGCTAATCCTTTTAGCACTAAAAATCAATCAAAAACTCCCTTCTCCCTGATTTGGGTCGATCATCATCTGATCCCCAAGATGCGTTCTCAACGATGTTGTCGCTAATGTCTCCCAGAAATTCAGATGGCGCATTCACCTCTTTCGAGCCGTAAATTGTCCTGAAGCTTGCATAAGACAGATGAAGTTTTTTGCGGGCACGCGTAACAGCAACATAAAATAAGCGGCGCTCTTCCTCGTCGTCTGTCTTGCCGTCGTCGAATTTTTTGTGAGGAAATAGACCTTCTTCTAGACCCGTAACGAAAACATAATCGAACTCTAGACCCTTGGCCGCATGCACGGTCATCAACTTCACGCCCCCGTTATTTTTCTCTAACTCATCTTGATCTGAAGACAGAGAAACATCCTCGAGCATCTTTTCAATCGCCTCCTCCGCCGGCATCGATTCATATTTTTTTGCGAGCGACGCCAATTCTCTAATGTTTTCTAATCTTTCTACGCCCTCCTCCCCTTCTTTTTTCAGCTCTTCTTCCATTCCTGATTTCTTCACGATGTCTGTAATAATTTCGTGTGGTTTTTTTGTTTTTATTTCTTCACGAATATCAGCCAATAATTTTTTGAAAGCAAAATATTTCGCCTGCATTGCCGGTGGTAATTCTGACTCGAGCCCTGCAGAAATTTTTTCTAAAGTTTTCTCACCAATGCCCCTCTTTGGCACATTAATGATTCTGCTCATGTTTGTAAAATCGCGATCATTCATTGCAGATTTGATATATGAGAGAACATCCTTAACTTCTTTTCTATCAAAGAATCTTGTTCCGATAACTTGATGTGGAATATTTTGCTCTAGAAAAATTTCTTCCAACACACGCGATTGAAAGTTGGCTCTATACAACACCGCGATTTGATCTGGTGAAGTCCCCTCTCTGATATATTCTGAAGATTTTCTGGCAATGAATTTTGCCTCGTCATACTCATCAATTCCTTGATAGACAGAAATTTTATCTCCCGATCCGTTTTTTGTGAAAAGATTTTTTTCTTTTCTCTTTTTATTTTTAGAAATAATTTCATTTGCGGCCTGCAAAATGTTTTGTGTCGAGCGATAATTTTCTTCGAGGACAATTTCGCGTGCATCCGGATAGTCTTTCTCAAAATTCATGATGTTTTTTATCGTCGCCCCGCGCCATGAATATATGTTCTGATCTATATCTCCCACAACGCAAATGTTTTTGTGCTTGTGAGCCAACATTTTGGTCATGCGATATTGAACTTCGTTCGTGTCTTGATATTCATCAACATGAATGTGATGCCAGTGAGATTGATATTTGTTAAGGACCTCAGGATTTTTTTCTAGGAGATTCACCGACTTAATCAATAGATCATCAAAATCTAGTGCACCTTCATCTTGCAATTTCTTTTCGTAAATTTTCCAAACTTTGCCGACAACTTCACCTGTGTAATTGTATTTATGAACTCCGGTCTCATATTCCTCTATTGTAATCATCTCGCCCTTCTGTTTGGAGATGATCGATTGAATTTTCCTCGGCTCATGTTCCTTTGGATCTTCACCAATTGAAATAATCGCATCGCGAATGATTTTTTTTGAATCCGCACTATCCAAAATCGTAAATCGTTTTGGTAGTCCGAGAATATCAGCATTTTCTTTTATTATATGTACACCCAAAGAGTGAAAGGTTTTGACAAAGGGGCGGCTAATTAGGTCTGATTGAATATTAAAGTCGCTGTGAGAGGTTAATAACTCATTAATTCGCTCCGCCATCTCTTTCGAGGCTTTGTTTGTGAAGGTCACTGCCAAGATTTTGTCTGGGGACACACCCTGTTTAATTAGGTGGGCAATTCTGTAGGTTATGACTCTAGTTTTCCCTGCGCCTGCTCCCGCGAGAATCAAAAGTGGGCCACTTTCATGTAAAACTGCATCTTTTTGTCCTTGATTAAGGTCGTTTAAATAGGTCATTTGACAGAAATATAACATATTTTTTTAATCCACAACTGCATTGACTTTGGTCTATGGGGGTATATAATTTTCGAATACCTGAAATTCAGACAGACGAGGGTCCGTAGACCCATCACAGAACGCCAGAATACCGCTATAAACAAGGCTTATTTTATCTAAAATACAGGATTTTGACGCGATCAAGACTGCAAAAAACCGTCAAATGACCATAAAACAGAAGGTGAAAAGCATCTTAACCCTGCCAATCACCATTCTCTCAATTATCTCACCAATCCTTAATACGGGGGCTTTTTCATTCCTAACAATTCCAGGTTTTATATTGGAAACAAAGGCTGAAATGCGACAAATCAATAGACCAGATGCGAATTCACAGAATATCCCCATCTTGCAAGCGGCAGTAAATTTGGACCCAAATCCTGCCAAAGGCGGAGGGGATATTACTATTATTGACGGCATGGCTTTGATGGCGGAATCTGGCTTGGCCGGAACTGCTCTAGATATTGAGAAAGCTAGCCATACGGGCAAAATTAGCGTTTATGAAGTTCGATCCGGCGATACCCTGTCTGGAATTGCCCAAATGTTCAATGTTTCTGCGAATACTATAAAATGGGCCAATGATTTGAATGGTCCTATTCAACCTGGGCAGACATTGGTTATCTTGCCTGTGACCGGAATTACTCACACAGTTAAAAGCGGTGGAACAATCGAGGATATTGCTAAGCTTTACAAGGCAGACGTGCGTGAAATCGCCCTTTTTAACGGTCTAGATGAAAAAGTATTATTGAAAAAGGGAGACAAAGTGATTGTCCCTAACGTCGAAATCGAAACAAAATCTGCTAGCTCTGGTCTGGCTCGTAGCTCTGCTGGATATTTTATGAATCCCCTTCCAAGAGGCATAATCACACAGAGAATTCATGGTTACAACGGAATTGATGTTGGAGCGCCGGCAGGAACAGCAATTTATGCTGCTGCATCTGGTAAAGTCATCACAAGCAAGGTGGGGGGATGGAATGGTGGTTATGGAAACATGATAGTAATTTCTCATGATAATGGAACACAAACACTTTACTCTCACATGTCAGAGAATGCGGTCTATGTTGGAGAATGGGTTGATAAAGGCGATGTCATCGGTTACGTTGGTTCAACAGGAAAATCAACAGGAAATCACCTTCACTTTGAAGTTCGTGGTGCAACAAACCCACTTGCCAAATGTTCTGTTGGCTCTATCTGTAAAATCTAATATTTCGATCTATATCTGAGAGCTTCTAATATGTGATGCTCTTTTATTTTTTCTGAAGCTTCAATATCAGCAATCGTTCGAGCCAACTTCAATATCTTATGATGACTTCTAACAGAGAGTTTTAATTTCTCAGCAGAATCGATGAATAGTTTTTGTGTAATATTGTCTAATCTGCAAAATTCGCGTATTTGATTAGTTGTGAGATTTTTGTTTTGGCCGTCCTTCCCCATTCTCTGTTCCTGTATTTTTCTTGCGTTCATAATTTTTTCTTTGATCATGCTCATTCGCTCAGTATCTGATATTACATTTTGCGAATTAGATTCAGAAATTTTTTTGAAGTCTACATTCGTTACTTCTACCCACATATCTATCCTGTCCATAATTGGTCCTGAAATTTTCTTTCGGTATTTTTTTATAGAGCTAGGCTCGCATGTGCACGTCTTTATTTCGCTTCCATAATAACCGCATGGGCATGGATTCATTGCGACTACAAGGATGAAATTTGC
>CAZHOL010000009.1:26414-28214 GCA_964534415.1 uncultured Candidatus Saccharibacteria bacterium
CCGATTATTTCTACGAAAGCTCGAGAGGTATTTTGTATTGGATATATTATTTTTCTTTTCACTAATTTTTTTATGCTGAATTTGTTTTTTGTTCTGAAATGTTTTGTTAATTCTGCCAGATTTTTGACTGGGTATATGTTAATTCCTCCGATTACAGCCGCTTCCTCAGAGTTTTCTGCGGGAATATATATCTCTTCAAATTTATTTTTCTTTGCGAAAAGAATTATTGGCAATATGCCACGCATTTTTTGAAGTTTCCCATCCAGAGATAGTTCTCCAACAAATAATTTTCCTTCTGGGTCAAAATCAATTTGTTTAGTCGCATGTAAATACGACAGAGCAATCGGCAAATCGAAATTTGTTCCAAATTTTTTAATTTCAGCTGGCGCAAGAGATATCACAATTTTGTGATTCTTTTGTTTAGGTGAAACAAATCCAGAATTTTTTATTGCAGCCGAAACTCGATCTCGCGCTTCTTCTACCGATTTGTCTGCTAGTCCAACAATATTAAAACTATGCAAGCCCGGGGAAATGTCCCCTTCCACATTAATTTGATAAGCTGATAATAAATTGGCCTGAGCCGTGTATATTTTTGAAAAATTCACATCGAGGAGTATATCCTAAACGATGTGAATTTCTCATAAAGAAGTTCTAAAGATTTTCTAAAATTATGAGTTGATATTTTCTTTGTTTGTGCGTGCCGCTGGGTATGCCTCTAGTCGGTCCTCTTCGATTGGTTCACCACTAACTTCGCAAATACCATATGTTCCAGTCTCAATTTTTGCTAGTGCGTGATTTACCTCTTGCAAATATGACTCAAGCTCTTTTAGTGTTGCTGTGCGAGCTTCAAAATCCTCGACCGCATCTGCCATTTTGTTCAAATCAGGAGATTTTTCCTCTGATTCGTCTGATGGAGTTGCTTCCCAATCTTGTGGATTGTCAGGATTAATTCTGCCTAGACTAGACAAATCCTTCTCAAGGCGCGCTTTTTCTTTTAGTAATAATTTTTTAAAGTGTTCTGTATTTAATTGGTGACTCATATATTTATCTTATCAAATTTGCGGTGTTTAATCCACTCATTACCTTGCGAAGTGTCTCTATGTTTGTGGCTAATAATAGATTTTCTTTATCGATGAATGAATAGAAGAAAATTACTTCGTTATTTGAATTTTTGATTGCTCGAATGTCCTTGTTTAACATGACAACGTCCACAAATTTCTTTGCATCGTATGTAGGTTTTGGAATAATTGGTTCACTCTCAATTGTTGAAGTGGCAGTTGTGCTGGTTGATTGCGTTGTTGTGGTGGAAACCTGAGCTGCTACAGCGGGTGAAGTATTAATTGCAGTAGCCACTGAACCAATTGGGCGCTCGATTTGATTTTCGTCTAATTTGTTTATGAAGAAATCCTGAACATCGCGTAATATATTTTGCTCCCACTCAATCATTCCGGCGAACGCCTGTTGCTGATCGCTCACTCGAATGATGATGAATGGTTGCAATTTTTCTTTTTGATAACCACCTATCATGATCTTGTCATCAAATGCGCGTATCAATGTGTCGGGAGCCCGCGAATCGACTAATTGAAAGAAATCTGATGAATTAATTTTCTTTCTGACTTCTTGTGTCACACCAGAGGCATCCTTCTCAGAAACGGTTTTCACAATATTCACTTCAACAATCTGTTCCTGATTGTACGTATTATTTTTTGTGAGCTCTTCTTTGACTGCGCGCAAAACTTCACCAAATATTTTACCTTTTGTTTCGATGTATACCTTCTTGTCGACATTGATAAAGTCTAC
>CAZHOL010000010.1:0-16830 GCA_964534415.1 uncultured Candidatus Saccharibacteria bacterium
AGTTCAGTTGTTTTTGTTTTGATGTCCTCCATTGAATCTTTTGTTATGACATCTCGCAACTCTTTGATTTTTGCTTCTACTGCAGTTTTTACATCAGCAGGCAATTTTTCACCGGCGTCTTTGACCGCTTTCTCTGCTGTGTAGGCAGTTTGTTCTGCGAGATTTTTTGTATCAATCAATTCTCGTTTTTTCTTGTCGTCGGCCTCGTGCATCTCGGCGTCTTTTTTCATTTTCTCAATTTCTTCTTTTGAAAGTGAAGATCCTGCCTCGATTCGAATTGATTGCTCTTTCTTTGAAGCTTTGTCGACGGCCTTCACGCTCAAAATTCCGTTCGCATCAATGTCGAATGAAACTTCAATTTGAGGCATACCTCGTGGAGCTGGTGGAATTCCCTCGAGAATGAATCGTCCGAGTGATTTGTTGTCGGCAGCCATTGCTCGTTCACCTTGCACAATGTTGATTTCAACTTGTGTTTGATTGTCAGCTGCGGTTGAGAATACCTGTGATTTTGAAGCGGGAATTGTTGTGTTTTTCTCAATCAATTTTGTCGCGACTCCACCCATTGTTTCGATTCCGAGTGAAAGAGGAATAACATCGAGCAACAAAACATCTTTGACATCACCCTGCAAAATTCCGGCCTGAATTGCGGCACCGATTGCAACGACTTCGTCTGGGTTCACTCCCTTGTTTGGCTCCTTGCCGAAAAGTTTTTTCACCTCCTCGATAATTTTTGGCATTCTAGTTTGTCCACCGACCAAAATCACTTCGTTAATTTCGTTGATTTTGAATGGAGAAGCTGCCATCGCTCGTTTTGTAATTTCAATTGATCGCTCAATGAATTCGGCTGCGATTTCTTCCAATTTTGCTCGAGTCAATTTCTTGACGAGGTGTTCTGGGCCGTTTGGACCAGTCGCGATAAATGGAATATTGATTTCTGTTTCCATTGAAGTCGACAATTCCATCTTTGCTTTTTCAGCCGCTTCGTCGATTCGCTGTAATGCGAGAGCGTCTTTTGAAACATCGATACCTGTGTCTTTTTTGAATTCATCAATGATGAATTTCATAATCTTCTGATCGATGTCGCGACCTCCCATGTGTGAGTCTCCGTCTGTTGATTTTACTTCGATAACATTGTCGGCAACTTCGAGAACAGAAATATCGAATGTTCCTCCTCCGAAGTCGTACACGACGATTTTTTCGTCTTTGTTTTTGTTAAAGCCGTATGCCAAAGCCGCCGCTGTCGGTTCATTAATGATTCGCTTTACATCCAGCCCTGCGATTTTACCCGCGTCTTTTGTCGCCTGTCGTTGTGAGTCGTTGAAATATGCAGGAACTGTAATAACGGCTTCGGTAATTTTCTCACCGAGCTTTGCTTCTGCGTCATTCTTCAACTTTGTCAGAATCATCGCTGAAATTTCTTCAGGTCGATATTCTTTGTCACCCATTTTGACGAGCACACCGTTTGAATCAGATTTTTTGATTTCGTATGGAACGGTTTTCTTGTCTTTGTCGAGAGCTGGCTCGTCGAATGCGTGTCCGATGAATCGTTTGATTCCGTAGACAGTGTTTTTTGGATTCGTTACTGCCTGTCGTTTTGCGATTTGTCCGACTAGTCTCTCGTTATTTCTAGTAATACCTACAATTGAAGGTGTTGTTCGATTTCCTTCGACATTTTCAATGATGCGAGGTTCTCCACCTTCTACGAATGCAACCGCGGAGTTAGTAGTACCGAGGTCAATACCAATTATTTTTGCCATATTTGTTTTTAGTTAAGTTAAAATTTGTAAATTGCTTTTAATAAAAGCTACGAAATTTTAAGCGAGAGATGGTGCGCGAGTTGGTTGGCTTGTTACAAAAAAGAGTTCGCGAATAACAGGAGCGATATGTCGTGAGAGACATTCTTTGACTGGAAGTACGACAGAGCGAGCAAAAATGACTGGCAGACAAATAACATCTGTGGCAGTTTTTACTGCAGAGATAACCTGTGCAGAGACAGCGCGTGCGATCACGCGACCATATTGCTCTACCAATTCAAACAGAACTAAAGCCGTGTCACCGTTTGGCAACACAACCTCTTTTTGGAAGTATTTCTGTTGTCGTGTGAGGGCTAGCATGGGGGTATTATACTATGTTGTGGGAGAAAATCAATATGTAAAAAAGAAGGTCTGGAATGACCATTTTAAATGAATATAATTCTAAAGCATAACAAATTAACCTAACCCCCCTCCTCTAGTTTTTAATGACTAAAATAATTTAAGAAGGTTTTTAAAATTTTGAATTTCATCAGGAGATGGGTTGTAGAGTTGAGATACTTTTTTCTTAAACTCTCCTTTGTATATCTTTTTAAACTTTACTTTTTTAACATCATCAAGACTGAAAGCTCTTATGCCGGTTTGTTCTTGATATACAACTGTTAAACTATTAATAAAATCTTTATCTGCCTGGTTAGAAAGTAAAACAGCAGATTCTTTCAAAGCGGTAAGAAAAGGGTTCGGTGAAAGAAGGTCCTCAATAGTACATTGCTCTGAAAAGTTTTCTTTATTATTAACTATTTTAATGCGCCCATTGTTGTCGCGACTTATTCTTCGAATATTTTCTCCTGTGCAATTTTCTGCATCACTACTTTTATCTGGGTCAGTATCAATCAAAAAGACAACATTTTTTGGCTTACTATTTACATTAAAATAATAATCGGAGAATATTTTATGTAATCTTATAACCTCATCGATACCCCTCGTTGGAATATTCTTGTAATTTGGAAAATGTTTTTTAATCAAAAGATCATCCGTTACTCCTTCACAGATAACAAATATATTCTCTGGGTTGGACTCTGCCCATGACCCAAGTGAAGAGAGGAAGTCAAACATCATTCTCATTTCATACGGTGCTTTTTTTTGGATATTTTTTTCTAAAAATTTTTCAATGCTATTTGAACTTATCTCTCTTCCTTGTTCCGATTCTTTAATCAAAATTGCATTTCCATCGATTAGTTGGGCTATCCAACCATACCAGTGGGTTGTGAACACGATATTAGATCCGAGTTTGGTGGTTTTATCTAGTTTTTCAAATTGTTGGATTCGAGAACTAGCATCAACAGATAATTCAGGTTCATCTATTGCTAAAATGATTTTCTTTCTGTCTCCCTCACTTAAATTACTTATCATAACTAAGACAAAATCTAGGAGCGCTCGTCTACGTTGTCCAGAACTCATATCTGAAATTCCTATGTGCTTATGTTTTATCTTCTTGGTTAACTGACGATTATTAAAAAGTGCCTGAGTCGCTAGCTCACTAATATGTTTTTCAGATATCTTAGAAATTGCACCAGTTTTTAAGTTTTTATAATCATAATCCTTATCAACTTCCTTAAGCTTTTCAATTACTTCTTTATCAAGGTATTGTATTACCTTTTCGTTTATTACTTCAGAGATTTGAATCTCTCCACCGCCATAAGGGATTTTGACCTTTTGAAGAATTGACGTAATCTCCCCAGCAACTCCTGACCCCTTAATAAATTCTAGTGTTCTAGAATTTATGTCGGTCACTTTATCAATGTCTACTTCCGCTTCTATGTAAATGTATCGAAAGGATGATAAGATAAATTCCCTAATCCGGTTAGCGAGTGTATCATGGTCTTTAATAATTTGAGCACCATCAAATATTTTTGTCTCTCCATTTTGAAAAAAGGCGCAAGACAAAAATACATGAGAATCGTCATCTTCTAATTCAATCTTTTTATTAATATTATTGCTAATAGCTTTAGAAAAACGCTTAATATTCTTAATATCATCCGCACTGAACTTTTTCTTAGGAAAATCCTCCACCGAACAGCAAAGTATGGGAGCGACAAGAGACGTAGCCTCTCCCTTCTTGGCGGTTTTATTTCTTATCCAGTTTTGATTTGTAAAAAAGGAATGAAGACCTTCAAGCACAGCACTCTTACCAACTCCATTTTCACCAATAAAACCAACAAATTTCTTACTATTGAAAAACAAAGGAATAAGCTCCGTCGCTTCATAGCACTTAAAATATCTTAATCCTATTGCAACTATTTTCATAAATTTTTTTTACTCCCCATACTGTTTAGAAAGCCTGTTTTAACATGATAACTGAGTTACCACAAAATCTCTACTTAACGAACTCCCCAACCTTCACCACCGCATGCCTTATCATCTTGCCCTTGAACTCGTAACCTTTCTGAATGACCTCGACGATTTTGCCGTTGTCGGCTTCTGAATCGACTTTGACCATTTCCTGAGCTGTGTGTTTATTCGCATCGTACATTTCGCCCAGAGGATTGATTGGTTTGATGTCATACCCCGCGAGAGCTGCGATTAATTGATTGAAAATGTATTTCACGCCCTCGGTCCAGACTTTTGGAACATTTTCGAGAGCCTTCTCATTCTTGAAAGCCATTTCAAAGCTGTCGATGACGGGAATGATGCTCAATGCAAAATCCTCGGTGGCATAGTCGCGCACATTAGCACGCTCCTCCTCGGACCGCTTTTTGAGGTTGATATAGTCGGCCTTGCTGCGTTGCCAGCCGTCGAGATATTCCTGCTTTTGTTGTAATGCTTCTTTTAATTCCTTTTTAAGTTTAGCGATTTTGGCTACAGGGTCAGCCGAAGTGTTCTCGTCACTGTCACCTGAGTCTTCAATTTCGCTTTTGTCGTATTGAATTTCGTCTGTCATGAGGGGCATTATATCAAAATATGTTGGCGTTTTCAAATTCCGACTTGACTATCTATGTGAGATTGCTATAATTCATCCATTAGTGGCTTCGGCCTCCGAGAAAGCTCCCGCAAGGGGGCTTTTGATCTTTAGGAACGACATGATTTTTAAAAGTATACTATTGAAATCTTCATGAGATAGCATACCAAACTTTCTGGACAAACGTTTTGTGCTAATAGTCCTCAACTGTGAAAGTATTACGCTACCTTTAATGGTGTTGTGTTGTAACAGATGATGATATCGATCAGCTTTTATAGAACTAGTAATTGGTAGAACCCAGACCATATCTGCGTTAAATTTTTTGATAATTAAAACAGGACGCTCAAAGTCTTCGGCTTTACCGTCAGTTTCAACACCGATGTTTAAACCCAAATTACCCCACCAAACATCTTTCTCGTGGTAGTAAACTTTTCTGCCAGAAGAAGAATTATCGATGATTTTCTTTCGAGTATTCCACGTGTCGAAATCTTTGTTCACTATTTTAAAGTACTTCAAGATTATTCACGAATCAAGAGAAAACTTTATCATTTATTTAGAAAAAATTTAACAATTCTTTATCTGCAAACAAAAAAGCGCCCGGAAGGCGCCAATTTGTTATCGCTTTGACCACTGAGGAGCTTTTCGAGCCTTCTTCAAACCTGGCTTCTTTCGCTCTACTGAACGCTGGTCTCGTTTTAGGAAACCTAGTTTCTTTAGAGGCTTTCGCAAATCTGCGTTGTATTTTACCAAACATCGAGCAACACCTAGTCGCACGCTCTCTGCCTGTGCTGCGATTCCTCCACCATTAACATGAACTGTGACTGCAAATTTCTGATCGATTTCTGCTCCGGCAAATGATTCCTCTGCCTTTCGAATTAGAGCAGGAATTTGGAAGAAATCCTGAAGTGATTTATCGTTCACCAAAAATGATTGTTTTGAAGCAGGAGTAATTCGAACTCGCGCAACTGAAGTTTTGCGTCGTCCTACTGCCTCGATATATCTCTCTGAAGTTTTTGTAGCCATATTATTCTGTTATTGTTAAATTCTTCATCATCTGTTTTCGCAAACGATTTGCTGGAAGCATTCCGTAGACTGCCTTCTCATAAATTTCAGCAAAACCATTTTTGCCAACGATGTGTTTCATTTTCTTTGTGCTCAATCCTCCTGGGTATCCGCTGTATGAATTGTAAGTTTTCTCATCCAATTTCTTGTCAGATACATCAGACATTGAAACATTCTTGATGATTACCTTTACATCAGCTAATTCGTGAGCCTGATAGTTTGGATTATCTTTGCCCATCAGTGCCTTGGCTGCTTCTGAAGCAACTCGCCCAATCTTTTTATTTTTTGCGTCAATTATCTTTTCCATATATTTTATACAAATTCAATTTGAGCCATCTTGCTAGCATCTGTTGTTCGCAAAGGCAATTTAATAATTCGAGTGTATCCACCTGCTCGTTCCTTGTATTTTGGAGCAATCTCTGTGAAAAGCTTTTTCGCCATAGATGCGCTACCGATTTCTGAAACAACAAGTCGTCTTTTAGCAAGAGTGTCAGTTTTACCGTGAGTTACGATTTTCTCGATTCGTGGTCGTAGTGATTTTGCCTTGGCTTCTGTTGTGACAATTTTCTCATCTCGAATTAGCGCGCAAATCAAAGACTTGTACAGAGCGTGTCTCTGATTTTGGCTTCGTCCGAATTTTCTGTTTTTATCGTGATGTCTCATGAAGAATTAGATTATCAATTTATTCAGGAAAAGTAAAGGGGTGATTACTTTAGTTCAATTCCGTGTTTTTTTAGTAATTTTTTGATCTCACCTAGACCCTTTGAACCCATACCTTCTAGATCCAAAATGTCTGCCTCTGATTTTCGAGCCAAACCTCCAACTGTTCGAATGTTTGCATTTGTTAATGCAGAAATTGTTCGAGTAGATAGATCCAATGTCTCAATTCTTGTTTTTAGGAAGTCTGAATCATCTGCGTCGCTATTTTTCTCGTTTGATTCTGTAACAGTTTCAGTTGTCATTACAACTTCCTCCTTGAAACCAACAATAGCTTTGAGCTGTGTGATCATTATTTCAATTGATCTCTCTAGAGCCTGTTTTGGAGTCATTGTTCCATCTGTCTCAATTGAAATTCTCAATCGGTTAAAGTCTGTTCGGTCTCCGACTCGCATGTTTTCTGTCTCGTAGTGTACTCGTCTAATTGGGGTGAAGACACCATCAAGTGCGATTGTTCCTACCTCGACTCGGTCTTTGTGTAGATCTTCCTTTGGAACGTATCCCAATCCTTTTTCAACTCGCATTTCTAGTGTGATGTCAGTATTTTTGTCTGTTGAAGTCAAAATTACGTAATCTGGATTTGCGACTGAAACCTGTGTTGGTAATGTAATATCACCTGCTGTGAATTTGCCGTCACCTTTTACTTTCAAAGTAATAATTTGTGGCTCATCAGAATTTAATTTAACTCTGATTTTTTTGATATTTAAAATAATAGCAATTACATCTTCTTTGATTCCTGGAATTGTTGAAAATTCATGACCAACCCCAGTAATTTTAAGTTCAGTAATAGCATCTCCTGGTAGAGATGAAAGAATAATTCTTCGCAATGAATTACCTAGTGTGTGTCCATATCCTGGATATAGACCATCGATTTCATATACTCCTTTAAAACCCTCCTCCAAAACGATTTTTGGTTTTGACGGCAACGCAATATTTTGATTTAACATAACATTTGATCCTTAAACTTATTAATTATTAATATTGGCTTTCTGATAACTCAATCTTCTCTCAATGAACTGTTGCTAACCCTTGAAAGATTGAATGATTTCTTGTAGGTCGAATGGAGTTTCGCCTGCTTTGTATGTGGCAGTGCCCTTGATTTTGATTGTCATTGTCTTTGGGTCGACTTTGATCCAATCTGGGACAATTACATCTTTTGCTCTTGCTTCAAAATCCATAAATAGTGGGCTAGTTTTTCGAGATTCTCGAACTGAAATAGTGTGTTTCTCTTCAACAGAAAGTGAAGGAATAGTTACTCTTTTACCGTCGATTGTAATGTGACCATGAGATACCATCTGTCGAGCTTGGAATCGTGTTTTTGCGAGACCTGCCTTCAATACGATGTTATCTAATCGCAATTCAAGGTTTTTGTAGAGATCCTCGGCTGGAGTTTTTGACTTTGAATCCAAAACAGCATGAACATATCGTCCCAATTGTTTTGTAGTTAATCCATAAACATATTTAACCTTTTGTTTCTCAGCTAATTGAAGTCCGAATCCTGACTTTGGTCGAGCAAATTTCTTGCTTGCAGCCTTTTTCTTCTGGTCGGCTAGAGCAAATTTTGCTGTTTGAGTTTTCTCAAAAATTCCTCCTCCTAATTTTCTTGCGATTTTGTATTTTGGTCCAATTTTCATAAATGTTTTATATTCTTCGTGGTTTCTTTGGTTTTGGTCCGTTGTGTGGAACAGGAGTTACATCAGTGATTGAGCTGATTTGTACACCTTTGCTAATAAATCCTCGAATTCCAGCCTCTCGTCCAGATCCAACACCTTTGACAATTACCTTGACTGTTTTAAGTCCGAGTTGTTCTGCCTTTTCGGCTAGAGTTTCAGCACATTTTGCAGCTGCGAATGGAGTACCCTTTTTAGCACCAGCGAATCCTAATGCTCCGGCAGATGATGAGCAGATAGCATTACCCTTCTGATCAGTCAAAAGAATTTTTGTATTATTGAAAGTTGACTGGATGTATAGAATTCCAGATTCTAGTCGTCGTCGTGAAAGCTTCTTCGCTGTTGTTCCGGCGCTCGCTGTATCTTTGTCTGCTGTTTTTACAATTCGTTTTTTTCCCATGTTATTAATTAAGTTTTAGATTCCTTCTTTCTACCAGATCCCATAGTTTTCTTGACCCCTTTCAAAGTTCTGGCGTTTGTTTTTGTTCGCTGTCCGCGTGCTGGTAATCGGCGAGCGTGTCGGCTGCCTCTGAATGAGCCGATGTCTTTTAGTCTCTTGATGTTTGAAGAAACCTCTCGTCGTAGGTCTCCCTCTAGTTTGAAATTCTCAACGATTGTTCTGATTTTTGATTCTTCATCTGAAGTCAAATCTGTAGGTTTTTTGCCATATTCCACACCAGCCTCATCCAAAATCTGATGTGCTCGTGGTCGTCCAATACCATAAACGCCTGTAAGGGCGATTTCCATTCTCTGTGCGTCGTTTAATGTTATACCTAGTATTCTCATTTTATTCCGTAAAAATTAGCAAAATTAATTGATTTTGTAAAGCCCTAGCCCTGTCTTTGCTTGTGTCTTAGATTAGAACAAGTGATAAAAATCACTCCCTTTCTTTTTAGGACTTTGCAATTTCGGCACTTCTTTTGTACTGATGATTTGACTCGCATTTTTTATAATCGTTTAAAAATTCTCGCTTTCCCACCGTATGGGTCGGTTTTGATCATCACACGATCCCCAATGAGAACCCTGATTCGATTAACCCGCATCTTGCCAGCAAGATAGGCAAGATATTCCTGATTATCATCTGTTAAAACTTTGAAAGTTGCTTCTGGCAAGGCCTCTATCACAGAGCCCTCGACATTTCCTTCATTTTTTTCTTCAGATGTATTCACAAACGTTTATATTATCAGGTTTATAAAATGAGTCAAGCCTTTTAATTAGGCAAGACCTGAATTACTTCAATCTTGTCCACGTCATCTGGAAATCGACTTTTCCAAAGTGGGAAGAATTTCAATTCAACACGCTCGATACCCGCAAAATCAGCGAATATATTTATTGCTTCTGTTCTATTTTTTCCAACTGTTTTTTGCTTTAACTCCTTGGGTTCGAGTTGCCAAATGAATTTTGCTGCCCCGGATATTGAAATAGTGCTCTCGTCTTTCATTTTAATGCTCATTTCATCGAGATTTGTAATTAGAATTGGTGTTCCGATTACGTAATTGTTTCCAATTGAATTTTCCGCCACCTTTTGTGAAAGTTTTGTTTTGTCTACAACCTTAACTGGTAGTGAACCTTTTAGTTTAATTAAAACTTTGTCGCCATCCTTGTCTTCTCTGATGAAATCTTCAAAAACAAATGCAGAGTCATCAGAATTTACCGCTATCAAATTTGAAGGTAGCTGATCAGACAAATTTTTTCGTAAAAGCGCCTTTAGTTTTTCAGTTGCGGCTGTTTGCGCCGATTTCAACTGCTCATCAGACAAGACTTTTCTGGTGCCGACGAATCCACCACCGATATTAGTTTTTGATTTAGCGTAAAAACTATCGTATTGTGGCTGGCCTTTGAACCCAGGGATTTTAAATGTGACCATGCCATTTTCGTATCCTGTACCTGGCTCATCGGCATAAACAACAACATCCAATGTGCCCGGTTTTACTTCGCCTCCTACTGTTTTATAGCCTGGTACAGAAACTGTCTCCTGAATTCTGTAGATTTTGCCATTTGGAGCTTCAAATCTGGTGTTTTTCAACAATGACTGACTTTTTGTTGTATATTCGTTGTAAATTGTGATGGTTCCAGATGCTTTTTCTGAAACATATTCTTCGCCTGTGGCTGTGACTTCCTCTGTGACATCACCGGTAAATTCAAATTTCTTGTATACCAATTCAGAATCGGTTTTTTTGTTCTCTGCATCTACAATTGCTAAATCCGCGTTTACATCTGCTGAAGCGTTTTTAGGATATGCAGTAATTTTTGCGCTGTGGAATAAATTCATTACGAAAAATATCGCCACGAGAGCCAGCACTATGGCAACAGGAATTTTGTAAGAGTGACTTTTCTTGATGTGGCTCTCTTTGAAGAAAACCTCCTCAGTCTCAACGGTTGTTGTGTTATAGGGATTATTTTTCTTTGAATGTGAGGCAGGCCTCTCGAGTTTGACCTTTTTTAAATTGATGGCAAAACTATCTTGTTCTACAAATGTTTCGTCAGTCGTGTTTCGGCGAGTCTCTGGAATAGGGATATCTCTAATTGATCTTTTATGTGATGAAGTGTTCGATTCGTTTGATAATTTTTTTTCCATATAATTTATATTGTATCAAATTTCAACTTCTTTTACTAAGTAATTCCACATATAAAATATTAGACATCATGTGTGCATCATCTCTAGCATCTGATTTTGTGTTCAATATTCTTTTTTTAAACAAGTTCCCGCCAATGAACACCAATTCCGGTTTCTTGTGCATCTTTAGTGTCGAGAAATATACTTCAATATTTGAAAGTAAATCTCTGGTAAAGTTTCTGGTCTCGTCAGCTGTTGAAACATACACAGTGGACGGTAAAGAGTGAATTTTTGATGCTATAACTTCTTTCGAAATATCGTTCCGCCACTCATCAATAGCAATTGATTCGAGCAATTTATTCTTGGTCTTCATTTCATTTAAACAAGTCATAAAATCATGACCGGTTTTTGCCATCATTTTTCTCACAAAATAGCTATTTCCGTGTGGAACAGAAATTATTTTGAGCAAATGCTCGTGCTTGATAATCGATATTTCTGTAACTTCTCCACTAATATCCAACATGACGTAGCTTTCTGGAGGATGAATGACGTTTTTTAATAAATTATAAAAAGCAATTGTATGAGAATGGTGGTTAATGTTTTTAACCTTGATAAATTTTTTAATTATATTTGTGACGTTATTTTTTACTTTGTCATTTAGGACCGCAAAATAAAATGAGAGGTCAACAGATTTGGCTTCCTTGTCGAATGGGTTTTTAGTGTAGTAACCATTTAAAAATATAGCTAAAAGCTCCCTGTCTATTATCATTTGATCCTCGGGTAGTTCTTTGGTGGTATTTTTTAGTATTTTATCCAAGTATTTTTTGGTAAACAAAATTGGTCGAGCAGCATTTATTTCAGTTTTAAAATTTTCAATTAAATTTTTGTACCACGGTGCACCATAGAAAATATTAACTGATTCAATTGTCTCAGTATATTTTTCTTTGTGAATTAACTGATCTAAAACTTTGTTCAGAGAAATTTCAGCCCGAGTAACAAACGAATCGGTGTCAGTGATTTCGTCAAAGTAGAAGAAGTCTCTGATCGAAGAGATGATTTCAATTGGTCGATTATCTTCATAAATTCTAGAAACAGCTCCTCCTATACTAGAACTACGAATGTCTAAAGTTAGTACAAGACGACTACCGATTTTTTTCTTTTGAAAGAAAGTCCCAAACATTGTAACTATTATACAGTGTTTTATGACAAAGTGGCTTTAATTCTCCTCACACCGGCAGAAACAGCTTCTTCTTTTTCAATTTTAAATTTTCCCAATTCAGAAAGATTCGAGACATGTGGTCCGCCACAAAATTCTTTCGAGAATGCAGTATCTAGATTATCTCCAATGTAATACACGCTAACATTATCGTCATATTTTTTGTCGAAGAAATGTAATGCTCCGGTTTTTACGGCCTCGTCTTTGTTCATCAAAATTTTATTTACCGGCAATTTTTCAGAAATTTTTTCATTTACGATTTGCTCAACTTTATTTTTTTCCTCATCTGTCATTTTTTGACCATGTGTGAAATCGAATCTAAGTCTCTCAGGAGTAATGTTCGATCCTTTTTGTGATACGTGTTCACCTAAAACCATTCTCAAAGCTTGGTGTAATAGGTGAGTCGTGGTATGGTATTTTGTAGATTGCTCGCTAGTATCCCCCAATCCACCCTTGAATTTCTGCTCTGCACCTGCTCGTGATAGTGCCTGATGCTTTTCAAATTCTGTTTTAAAGCCGTCTAAATCAACACTCATTCCCTTTTCTTTTGCTAGTTCAGAGGTAACTTCGATTGGAAAACCGTAGCTCGATAACAACAAAAATGCTTGCGGACCAGAAATTTGATTGCCAGAAATTTTGTTGAATTCTTTTATTCCTGTCGCGAGAGTCTTTCGGAATTTGCTTTCTTCTTCAGAAACAACAGCGACTATTTCTTCTCTTTTTGAGACTAGATTGCTATAGACGCTACCGAATTTATCTACAATCATCTCTACCAAATTAACTAGACCACTAGGTTGCATTTTGATTAAGTCAGAATATCGCACAGCTCGTCGAATAAGACGTCGTAGAATATACCCCTGATCAGAATTCCCAGGAAAAACTCCGTCAGAAATCAAGAAAGTGGATGCTCGCATATGATCGGCGATAATTCTCTCGGCCCTAGTATCAGAAACAGATGAAATCGATCGAATTCTGTCGATGATCGGTTTGAAAATGTCGGTTTCAAAAATATTTCCTTTCTTTTGAACTACTGCAACAATTCTTTCTAGTCCAGATCCAGTATCAACATTTCTCTTTTGAAGTTTCGAAACGATTTTTCCGTCATTTTTCTCAAACTCCATGAAGACATCATTCCAAATTTCAACGACATGCTGTTTTTCATCAGCTTCGAGATATTGTTCTAAAGTTAAATCGCCCAAACCATTTTCTGTTACATCATAAAACATTTCTGTACATGGACCAGTTGGGCCTGTCCAAGTATCCTTTCCTTTTACAGCTGGCCACCAGTTTGTGTCTGCGCCCTTCCAGTAAATTCTGTTTTCGGGTAATCCGACTTTTTTCCATGTGTTAAAGCTTTCCAAGTCCTTTTCGACCGCATCGTTTCCTTCAAAAACTGTGACATAGAGGCGATTAGGATCTAGTCCCAACCCCTCTTCTTTTGAAGTTAAAAATTCGTAGCTCCATTTGATTGCGTCTTCTTTGAAATAATCGCCGAGTGACCAATTGCCGAGCATTTCAAAAAAGGTAGCATGAGTGTTATCGCCAATATCATCAATATCAACTGTGCGTATACATTTCTGAGAGTTGGCAAGTCTGGTGCCCTGCGGATGGCTTTGACCCATTAAATACGGCACTAGAGGCTGCATTCCGGCAGTATTGAATAGTACGGTAGGATCATTTTCTGGAATTAATGAAGCGGAGTTGATTATGCTATGACCTCTTTTTTCGAAAAATTTTAGAAAACGACTTCTGATTTCTTGTGAATCCATAATATCCTACATGTTAATGCAAAAAGTCATTTAGAGCAAATTATCCTTTGACGTAAACCTGTATATCGTCGATGTTTTCTTTTGCTGGAATTGTGAAAATGTTTAAGTTAACGACTTCGCCATTTAATTTCACGATGTAAGTATCATTTGGTTGACCTGACCATTGCACTTTGATTAAACGTTCTGTAATGACCTGAGCACAAATTTCTTGTGTTGGTTTAACCTCCAAATTAATTTCGTACACATCATTGTTCTTTAAAACAGTTTGAGAAGTTGCGTGACAAGGTGTTGGTAATTCGAGTGAGATTACAAAAATATTTTTTCCATCTTTGTACTGATATTTCGCATTAATGGTTTCAGTAGGTCTAACAACCTCATTTGTTACGGGGAGAACTTCATCAACATTTTTTGAATCGTTTCTGCTTTTATAAATTGATAAACCCAACAGAGCAAACAAAACTACAAGCACAATCGCAATGATTATTTTGTTATTCATATTTTTGCATTAAATACTAATATTTAAATTATATCACAATGTTTCGCTGATAATACCACCACCCAAGCATTCCCCACCCCTATAAAAAACTATTGATTGACCCATAGACACAGACTCAATTTTGTCCTTGAAATTAAAGGTATTTCGCACATCTTTTGAGAAATAACCAGGTATTTTATGACCGCGATAGCGTATCATCGCGGTAATTTCTTCGTCGGATGAAAAATTATCATTGATAAAGTTAATTGCTTCAATCATTACACCACTTACACTATTTTTTTGTTGTTCAATATCTGAAACTGTTACGGTGTTCTTGCTCAAATCCTTGCTCACAATGTAATGTGGTTTAGATATGATCTCTCCATTATTAATACGGAATCCATGTCTCTCGCCAATTGTGTACAACTCTGCGCCATCATGTTCGCCGATAACTTCACCTGATAGATTCAGTACTGGGCCCGTCGAAGTTTTAATGTATCTCCTCAGGAAGTTTTTAATATCGACATGACCGACAAAACATAGACCTTGGCTGTCTTTTTTTGTTGAGGTGTGCAGACCATATTTTTCTGCAATTGCTCTGACTTCGCTTTTTTGGAGATGACCAATTGGAAATAGAACCTTTGAAAGCTTTTCTTGGCTGATAGTCCACAAAAAATACGTTTGATCTTTTTCTGTATCGACAGAATTCAACATTAAAAATTTTCCATTCTTTTCAATTTTTTGTGCATAATGACCAGTAGCGACGTATTCAGCACCATGTTTCTCGGCAAAATCTAGAAAGCCGCCGAATTTAATTTGTTTGTTACACATAACATCTGGATTCGGTGTTCTTCCCTTGGAATATTCATCTATTAGATAATCGATGACCTCTTTTTTATATTCTTTTTCCAAGTCACACATCAGAAATGGAATTTCAAGTTTAGCGCAAACACGCATTGCGTCTCTCATCTCGGCTCTCCAATTACATGGCAGAAAATCTGGGTGCCAAGCTTTAATAAAAACACCTGTTACGTCATAACCGCCCTGTTTTAATAGTAGAGCAGATACAGAGCTATCAACACCTCCTGAGAGTCCAACAAAAACCTTTTTCATGTTTTTAGATTAGCACATTTAGTCCAAATATAAAGCCCTGTTTTGCTTGTGACCTTCAAACGATTTTGCGTAATACATTTTTCCATCTCTACCTGTTAGAAAATATAGGTTATTTGTTTCTGTTGGATTGGCAGCAGCATTAATCGATTCAATCCCAGGATTACCGATAGCGGTCGGCGTGAGACCGATTTTGTTATATGTGTTATATAGACTGTCACTCTTCAAGTCATCTATAGTTAATTGATCCGTCCCCTTTCCGATTGAATAAACAAATGGTGCGTCAACTTGCAATGGCATACCTAGTTCGAATCTCTTCCAAAGGATGTTTGCAATCTCTTGTCTGCTATCTGCGGTTGCCTCCTTCTCAACTATCGAAGCCATAATTATTATTTGTTCCAAATTATATTTTGATTTTTGAATATTGTCAGAAATAGAATTGATTTTTTTGTTGAAGTTTTTCCTGAGAACTTCTATTACCTCATCAGCTGTTACATTTGAGTTAAACTTGTAAGTATCCGGAAACAAATAACCTTCAAGTGCATTAGTTTTTTGTTTGAATTCTTCGGCGATAAAATTACTGATTCTATTTTTTATTTCTTGAGCCATTTCAGCATTAGTCATTCCTTCAGTTAAAGTCACGACCGTAGTTGGTAATCCGTAATTAGAATTTTTGATTCTTTTTGCTACAGCAAAAACATTTTGCGGTTCTGAAAATAAATATTCGCCAGATCCGATTGTTGATTTTCGAGAAATTTGAATATATAAATTGAAAAGCGAGCTGGACTTAATGATATTTTTTTCCTTCAAATCTCGTGAGACTGATTTTATTGATTCTCCTTTTTCAATCATAACTATCTGTCCACCCGCAAAATCTCTAGGCGCCAAAGAAACTATTACAGTAATCGATATGAAAAATATCAACACAATAACCGCGAGAGATATTCTGAAAAAAATCTTTCTGTCTTGCATGTATGAAAACATATTTAAACTGGTAAATTGTCTGGTGCCTCTCCTTTTCTAGACTGAACTCTTTTGAGAGAAGGAGTGTTAGCGGATTGGCCTGGAAAGTGATAAATAGTAGCCAATTCCTCTGAATTGAGAATGAATTTTTTTCTATCTTTCCATTTTGGAAAACCAAAATAATTTATTCCTACGAAAGTTGTTCCGAAGTAACTGCGAGTTTTATAATCATCAAATATTTGTTTGACCATTCGTATTGATGGATTTCCAAACCATGACTGCCAAGGATAATCAGTTCCTGTGTGATTTTGTGGTTTAAATCCATTGAGACTGAGCGAGTTGTATTGTTTGAATGCACCAATCAAAGCTCCAATCGTGGTACCCTCGAACGCGTCCTTTTTTGCAATGTATAGTCCTCGGATTCCACAATCAAAACCAGGTTTCGAAACACTGCGCTCAATCGCACTAATTTTTTCAATTTCACCTTTAGTTGGATTTGGAAATCCCGGCGAACCGTCCGCATTTTTCGGTGCTGATTTCTCACGAATTTCTTTGATTAGTGTCTTGGCCTCTTCCTGCCA
>CAZHOL010000010.1:16930-20857 GCA_964534415.1 uncultured Candidatus Saccharibacteria bacterium
GCACGTGTTCGAATATAGAAAGCTACTTCTCCACCATGAGATGCCATTTCGAGTGAAAAAACCGCGCGCTGTTTTCCTAAAACTTTTTTATCATACCAAGTTGCTTCACCACCTGTTTGATAAATTGCATTTAAGAAAAGTTCCATCGCAGCCGGGGTTTTAGTTACAATTTTTGGAGGATAAATTCGCAACAAGATTTTCTTTTGCTTGGCATCGAATCTAGTTTGTGCAAAATCCACCCATGTTTTATAGATAAAGACAATCAAAAAATAAAATACTGCAAATGGAAGAAAAAATAGAATGAAATCTAATACTTGTCCCGGTAGCTGTTCAAAATCCATGTCTACAATTCTATCATGTTTATAATTATATGTAATTAGAAATAAACTCCCCGTGTGGAGAGTTTATTTTCTTTATTCTACTACTGAATATTTTCCGCTTGAATCTTTTTTGAAGAATTTTGAGTTCTGTAGATTAACCATAATGGTGTTTTCTTTTACATATCTCTCTTTCAAGACAGCGTCGATGATTTCTTTCTTTGTTATTGGACCCTTTTTCTTGATGATGTCAGCAATGACGTCCCGGACGACCCCAGATGAGTATCCCCATTCTGATAGGGCGTATAATCCGCGACCAACCAACACAAATCGACTATCTTTAATCAACTCATTGTGACATGTTGCAACGTGTGCCTTCTTGTTGAAAAGTTTCTTGATCAATTCCGCAACCTCCTTGAAGTGAATTGGAGATCCGTGTCGTCTGATAACCAGATATGCGTAGTCCCTGATTCCTTTGACGCTAATATTTGAAGATTCTGATTTTCCCCACTCTCCAAGAGGGTTTGAAGCAATAGTTTTCGACATTCTCAACCATCGTTTTACAAATTCCTCGTTTCTGTATTCGTCTGAAACCGCTTCGAGATGATTTAGGAAATCTTTGATGATTTGAGTTTCAGAAACAATGTCTTCGTCACTTAGTTTTTCATAAAGTTTTTTAATCGCTTTTTCAACTTCACTAACAACTTTTTCATTTACATACCATCGATGTACAAAATGTCCATCTTCCTTTTTCTTGAAGAAATCGTTACCAACGACCAAAATAAAGTGAACATGATTTTGTATGCTGGCATTATCGCTAACATCATTTAGAAATTCTTCTTCAGAAACAACTCCACCGATTTTATGAACGGCGTCTTTGAGTTCCTGGAAATTTTTCTCTGATTCCTTGTATGAAGCAGATTTTCGAATAGCAGATAGGGCGTGCTCTTCGATTTGTCGAACTCTTTCTCTAGTGATGTTGTACTCTGAACCAATTGATTCTAGAGTCATTTTAGCGCTATCTTTTATGCCTAGACCGTATCTTTTTGTTAGAACGTCCTGAGCTCTTTTGTTCAAAGAAGAGAGCAACTTTTTTGTTACTTGTTTTGGTTTAAACGATAACTTGATCATTTTATAATGATTAAAAGCGATTAATAAAACTACTGAGAACAAATATCTTGCTATTGAGCATAACACCTTGTTGTAATATTGTCAAAGGTGTTGGTTACTCTATATCAAAATGTTGATAATTCTACCTTTAACGTAGATAACCTTCTTAATTTCGCTCTCCCCCACCCATTTAGAAACCTCGGGCATTACTAGCACAAGCTCTTTGAGCTCATCCTCTGAAATATCGACTCGAGCCTTTGTTACAGCCCTCATTTTACCATTGACCTGCACAGTAATGTTCACATCGTCATTTTCAAATTTTGACGCGTCATATTTTGGCCAGCATGAGTTAATAATAAATCCATCACCGTCACATTTTTCCCACAACTCTTCTGTGATGTGTGGTGCACAGACTGACAAAAGCTTCAAAAATAATTTAAAGTCATCTTTGTTAATTTTTTGTTTTTCAACAATATTTGTGAAAGTCATTAATTGAGCAATTCCGGCATTGAATTTTAATTGTTCAAATTCTTCGCCGACTCTTTTGATGACTTTGTGAATCGTTTTTGAAACTTCTTCTGAAGACTCGTCGGAAATATTCTCAGAAATTTTCCAAACTCTTTCCAAAAATCTACGAACACCGACTACACCGTTTGGATCCCATGGATATGAACCAACTTCTGAATACGGACCAATGAATGCCAGGTACATTCTGACTGTGTCAGCACCAAGCTTCTCAACAAGAGGATCCGGCTCAATAACATTACCTTTTGATTTTGACATTTTGTTTCCGTCTGGTCCCAAAATCAGTCCACGATTTATTCGATTAATGAATGGTTCGCTCTCTGCGACTAATCCCAAATCGAACATGACTTTGTAGAAGAAGCGAGAAAAGAGAAGGTGCATGGTCGTATGCTCGGCACCACCTGAATAGAATTTCACGGGCATCCACGATTTAATTTTTTTTACGTCGGCAAATTTTTCTGAATTTTTTGGATCAACGTATCGCAAATAGTACCAAGATGAATCGATAAAAGTATCGAGCGTGTCAGTTTCTCTTTCTGCATCACCCCCACATTTTGGACATTTCACATTTACCCAACCAGTTGCCTTGGCGAGTGGAGATTTTCCATCCTCATGTGGTAAATAATCATCAACTTCAGGAAGTTTTATCGGTAAATCACTCTCAGGAACAGGAACGACGCCGCATTTTGAGCAGTGAATCATTGGAATTGGACATCCCCAGTATCGCTGTCGTGAAATCAACCAATCTCGGAGACGATAATTCTTTGAAAGTTTTCCGCCGACTTTCTCTGTGATTTTTTTGAAAGCTTCATCTGAAGTCATCCCGGTAAACTCGCCGGAGTTAACTAGAATTCCCTTTTCGGTTCGTTTTTTTGTAGAGATATCAACATCAATAACTTGTCGAATTGGAAGACCAAATTTCAGCGCAAATTCATAATCGCGTTCGTCGTGTGCAGGCACTGCCATAATTGCACCAGTTCCATATCCGGCTAAAACATAATCAGCTATGAAAATCGGAACAGTCTCTCCATTTGCGGGATTAATCGCCATGACGCCATCCAATTTCACTCCAGTTTTGTTTTTTGTCTCTGCCTGTCTGTCCATTTCTGTTTTTTTGCTAGTTTGAAGTACATAGTCAGCGACTTCGTCGGCATTTTTAACTGAACCAGAAAGTTTCGCCACTAATTCATGTTCTGGAGCGAGAACTAAATATGTCACACCGAACAAAGTGTCAGGTCGTGTGGTGAAAACTTCAATCTGCTCTGACGAATTTTCAATTTTAAAATTAATTTTGGCACCCTCACTACGACCAATCCAATTTCTCTGTGCAATTTTGATCGGTTCAGGCCAATTCAACGCATCGAGGTCATCAACCAAACGATCTGCGTACTCTGTAATTTTAAATTGCCACTGATTGAGTTTCTTTTGGAAGACTTCATTATCGCATCTCTCACATCGACCATTTTTGACTTGCTCATTTGCGAGCACAGTCTTACAGCTCGGACACCAGTTGGCGTTCGTCTCCGCCTGATATGCGAGACCTTTTTCGTAGAATTTTAGGAAAAGCCATTGCGTCCATTTGTAATATTCAGGATCACAGGTCGCAATTTTTCTATCCCAGTCGAATGAGGCACCCATCGAGCGGAGTTGACCTTCCATAAATTCCATGTTTGAGTAAGTCCAATCACGTGGATTTAATTTTCTTTTTATCGCGGCATTCTCTGCAGGCAATCCGAAAGCATCGAATCCAACAGGAAACAAAACATTTTTACCCATCATGCGTCGCATTCTGGCGTAAATATCAGTGACAGCAAAAGCGTACCAGTGACCAACATGCAAATTTCCGGACGGATATGGAAATTCTACGAGGACGTATTCATTCTCGGCTTCAGGTTTACTATCTTTAATTTTAAAAACTCCTTTTTCTGCCCATTTATCCTGCCACTTTTTCTCGATGGCTTTGTGATTGTATTCG
>CAZHOL010000011.1:0-1063 GCA_964534415.1 uncultured Candidatus Saccharibacteria bacterium
CCAAACTTTGCTAACATATTATTTACATGACAAATTCAACCATAGAGGGGATTATTAATATCACAACCAAAGCAGTCGGCTACGTTAAAGTTCCTGAAACCGACGAGGACATAATCATCGAGAGTGCCAATTTGAATCGCGCACTGAACGGCGACCATGTTCGCGTTCAGATTCTCGCCAGAATTCCAAATGAAAAAATCCAGGGTGAAGTCGTGGCCATCATCACTCGCGCTCGCGATCAATTTGTCGGCACAGTCACAAAGAAAGATAATTTCTGCAAAGTCATTCCAGACAATCGCCGAATTCATGTCTCATTCGTTCTTGAAAATTCAGATGCAGAGAAGGTTAAAGAGAGCGACAAAGTTTTAATAAAGATGACAGATTGGATTGATGAAAATCAGAATCCACGAGCTTCGCTATTGAAAATCTTTGGACAAAAGGGAGTTCACGAAGTTGAAATTCAATCAATCATTTACGAAAAAGGTTTTCAATCTGATTTTCCTGCAAATGTCGAGGTAGAAGCAAAAAAACTCAAAACACAGTGGCTAAAAATTCCAGAATCAGAAATCGCAAAAAGACGCGACGTCCGTGACAAAGATATTTTCACAATCGATCCTTTCGACGCCAAAGACTTCGACGATGCCCTGCATATCATCGATCTGCCTAACGGAAATTACGAAGTCGGAGTTCACATCGCCGATGTTTCTCATTTCGTCACCCCTGGAACCGACCTCGACGCCGAGGCATACAAGAGATCTTTTTCTGTATATCTAGTCGACCGAACAATTCCAATGCTTCCAGAAATTTTGTCGAATGAATTGTGTTCGCTGAATCCGAATGAAGAAAAGTTGGCCTTCTCTGCGATTTTTGAAATGGATAAAAACGCAAATATCATTTCACGATGGTTTGGAAAAACTGTTATGAAATCAGTGAAGCGTTTCAACTATGAAGAGGCCCAAGCTGTTCTCGACGCAAATTCTGGTCCATATGTTGCCGAGTTGCAGAAAATGAATGCTTTGGCAAAAATTATGCAGGCACAAAACAAAGCCAAGGGTGCCATCAG
>CAZHOL010000011.1:1163-19894 GCA_964534415.1 uncultured Candidatus Saccharibacteria bacterium
GTCGATGAAAACGGCAGTATCACAGCACGCGATCTGAATGCTCTGTTTGATAAAGTAACCGGCAAGGCTGAGGAGTCGCTGGTGAAAACCGCTTCTGTTCGAACAATGAGCAAAGCAATTTACTCCACAGAAAATCAGGGTCACTTCGGTTTGGCTTTCGAATATTACACACACTTCACCTCGCCGATTCGTCGATATCCGGATTTGTTGGTACACAGAATACTTCAGAAATTTTTGATGGGCGAAAAATTGTTGCCTGCTGAATTGCATCATTTCAAGGAGTCCGCCGAACATTCTAGTCAGCAGGAAGTTTCCGCGGCCGAAGCCGAGCGCGATTCGATCAAATACAAACAGGCCGAGTACATGATGGATCACATCGGACAAATTTACGATGGAGTTGTCTCTGGAGTTTCAGCGTGGGGAATTTATGTCGTGGTGAATGAAACTTTGTCCGAAGGAATGGTTCACATTTCGAAATTGGGTAATGATTTCTTCCAACTCGATGAAAAAAATTACGCCATCGTCGGTGAGAAAACCAAAGCGCGATTCAGTCTTGGTGATGTTGTGAAAATCAAAGTTGAGAAAATCGACTTGGACAAGAAAAATGTGGACTTCTCTTTGGTTAAGGATGAAGTTGTATCAGCGAAGAAAAACTAGACATTTCTCCACCCGAGTGATATATATTTACTGAAGCTCTTTAAATTTTAGCTCAGAAAAAAGTTCATAACTAACGCGGCGTGTGCCTGCGGGTTGTGGATTCTAACTGCGTTAAAACAAGGGAAATATCATGCTCATTAATTTTGGGCTTATCCTGACACATCCGTGTGTACAAACGTCGGTACTCGCCAGTTTTTGTAAGTTCATCTCAGAAGTCTACTGCCAGATTCAAGGAAAGCAATCGGCTATGCGGGCTAATCCAAACACAAAATTCGAAATCGATTGTTCTGAGGAACAGGAGGCCTCTGACACTATTGATGGAAAGTTTATTCTGAGGCTGCCGCAAGATTCGCGTGACCGAGTCCTGAAATTCTCTGTCGGCGACAATTATGTATGCATTCAGGACGATGCATTATTTAGTGACTTGGAATCAGCTGTCTGTGACGTTGTTGAGTGGTCTCAAGACTCCCAAGTTTGATTTTCATTTGGAAGAAGGCGCGTACCGATTCGTTCGGGCGCGCTTTTAACTTTAACAGACCCACCCTGTTGACCAAAAAACAATCTTTTGATAGTATTTCACCCATGTTAATAATTAGACTACAAAGAGTAGGAAGAAAGAACGACCCAAAATTTCGTCTTGTTTTGACTGAGTCAAAAAACTCAACAAAGAGCGGAAAGTTTTTGGAAATATTAGGATCACACGATTTTCGCCGAAAAGCGGAAACTGTTATTAAAGGTGACAGAATCAAGGAATTAATCAAAGACGGTGCGCAGGTAACTGACACAGTTCGAAACCTTTTGATTACACACAAAATTTTGACAGGAAAGAAAGTCAACGTTTTGCCAAAGAAAGCCCCAATCAAGAAAGAGGGCGAGGCAACAGCAGAGACAGCTGCTCCAGCATCAGCTCCTGAAACAGCCCCAGCAGCAGAAACTCCAGCTCCAGAAGCAGCACCTGCAGCATAATTGCATTGACAGTAGCCGGTATTTTGATGTAGAATATTAGATAGCAGTAAAAATTAATACACTGCGTTTTTTAGAATAATAAAATAACAATGACAGACAAAGAACTCGATTATCAATTTCTAGAGTATGTAGTGAAGACACTTGTCGACAAACCAGAGGAAGTCAAAATTTCTCGAACTGTGGACGAAATGGGTGTGCTTCTAACACTAGGAGTTAGTTCGGAAGACATGGGTAAAATTATTGGCCGACAGGGAAACACAGCCAAGGCAATCAGAATCTTGCTTCGAGTTGTCGGAATGAAAAACAACGCTCGAGTTAATTTGAAGATCAACGAGCCAGAGGGAGGTTCAAGACGCCCAATGGATTCGATGGATGAAGCTATCGACAATCTAAAGATTTAATCGATGGGACAAGGGGCCGCCTTCGGGCGGTTTTTTGTTTGCCAAAAACAAACTTTTGTGGTTAAATTGCCTAAATGAATTTTCATATCATCACATTGTTTCCAGAATCATTTGATTCATACATAAACGCGTCCATCATCGGTCGCGCTATTGCTGATAAAAAAATCAAAGTAAAATTCTACAACCCTCGCGACTACATGGCTCGACCAAAAGACCGTGTCGACAAAAAACCGTACGGTGGAGGTCCTGGAATGGTTCTCGAAGCTTTGCCAATTGTCAAAGCAATCGCCAAGGCCAAGGCTGCAAAGAAAAAAGTGAAAATATTTTTCCTTTCTCCTGGTGGAAAAAAGTTCACGAATGAAATCGCAAACACTACTGTTGAGAAATTTTCTGACATTATAATTATTTGTGGACGATACGAAGGAATCGACGAGCGCGTTAATAAAATTTTCAAAACAGAAAAAGTTTCTGTTGGTGACTATGTTTTAACTGGTGGCGAATTACCTGCCATGATTATGATCGACGTCATCTCGCGACAAATTCCAGGAGTTCTCGGAAATTTTGACTCTGTTGAGGAAAATAGAATATCATCGAACGCAGTTTATACCCGCCCAGAGAAATTGACTTACAAAGGCAAAAAATACGCTGTTCCCAAGGTACTTTTGAGCGGAAATCACAAGAAAATCGACGAATGGAAGGCCAATACAGGCAAAAAGGCCTAAAACTGTGGAAATCGTTTGACATTTGGAATAAATTTGTGTTACATTGTTTGTCAAGTGAATAACGAATGAGTTAGGGCACATTCGCTGGGTTTCAAAGGGGTTTTAATAATCGGAAGCTTGCAAAGGCAACCAAAATAAATTGAATACAAAAGGGAATAAACTTTCAGCGGAAAGGTTTTACTCTTTTATATTTTCTTTATAAAAATTTTATAAAAAATTCATAATTTATGTCTACAGTGAAAAAAGCGGACGGTATTTCTCTGAGCGTAGGTCAGCGACCAAAGAAATACTTTAGCAGATTTAGTAAACCTGCTATTGAATTACCAGATTTATTTGAAGGACAGACGAAATCTTTCGAGTGGCTTGTCAAAGACGGAATCAAGCAAGTTTTTCAGGAGTACGGATCAATCAAAGATTACTCTGAAAAAAAGTTTGAACTGAAATTTCTAGATTTTGTTTTTGAGAAACCAAAGTATGATGACAAACACGCAAAGAAGCAAAATTTAACATACGAAGCTGCGCTTAAAGTCACAACTAAATTAATAAACAAAACACTTGGTACTGAAAAGGAGCAGGAAATTTTCCTATCCGACTTCCCAATGATGACAAAATACGGAACTTTCATCATCAACGGTGTTGAACGAGTCATTGTTCCACAGCTCGCTCGATCATACGGAATCATTTTCACTAGCCAGATTCTAAAGGGACACAATTTGTTTGGCGCCAAGGTAATTCCATCACGAGGTGCATGGATTGAACTGGAAACAGACGTCGAAGACATTGTTTACATTCGAGTAGACAAGAATAGAAAATTCCCAGTTACATCATTTTTGCGAGTTATGGGTGCCCACTCAGACGAACAAATTCTCTCTCTATTCAAGAAAAATGAAAAAGCAAAACTAGCTATTCAAAAAACTCTTGAAAAAGATTCTGTGAAGACTGTAGAAGATGCATATCTCGATGTATACAAGAGATTGAGAGATGGCGATCTTGCCACACTTGAAAACGCCCGCGAGTTTGTCGATTCTGTTCTCCGCGAAGACAGATACGACCTCTCAGAAGTTGGACGATTCAAATTCAACTCACGATTCAGTCTGCCAACAGACAAAAAATCTCTTGCGATTCGAACAATTACATTGGACGACATGGCAGTGATGATTAATCATATGATTCATTTGAATCATACACCAGGAGCAGAGGCCGACGACATTGATCACCTAGGATCACGACGAGTTAGATTTGTTGGAGAACTACTTCAGCAGAAAATTCGAACAGGTATGGCACAGATGAAGAGAAACATTCAGAACAGAATGTCTACAATCGATACCGACACTTCATTGCCAATTAACCTCATTACACCGCGACCATTGCAGGCCAGAATCAAGGAATTTTTCACAACAAACCAGTTGTCACAATTCATGCAACAGGAAAACATGTTGACTGAAATCGAACACTTGCGAACAATTTCAGCGCTCGGTCCAGGAGGTTTGACTCGAGAGCGAGCCGGTTTGGAGGTTCGTGACGTTCACCCATCTCACTACGGTCGAGTTTGTCCAATTCATACACCCGAAGGTCAAAACATCGGTTTGATTTTGCGTTTCTCAGTATATGCTCGAACAAACGCTTTCGGAATGATTGAGACTCCATATTTGAAAGTTGAAAATGGAAAAGTCACAAAAGAAATTGTTTATCTAAACGCACTCGAGGAGGCAAACTACAAAATTGCAAACTCAACTGCTGCAAAAAATGAAAACGGAGAGTTGGTTGATAAATATGTAAACATTCGAATCGACGGACGATTGGATGTTTGCAAAAATACAGAAGTCAATTTGATCGACATCGTTCCATCACAAGCTTTCTCAATCGTTACATCTATGATTCCATTCCTAGATCACGATGATGCAAACCGCGCATTGATGGCCTCAAACATGCAGAAACAATCAACACCATTGTTGGTTGCTGAAGCACCTCTAGTTGCTACAGGAATTGAAGAAAAAGCTTTGTTACATTCAAACAGAATTATTCGAGCCGACGAAGAAGGAGTTGTTACGAAAGCTGATGCTCGACAAATTATTGTTAAGAGCGGAAAAAATGAGTATGTTTATGATTTGATAAACTTCGAAAGAACAAACGGATTTACTTCATTCCACCAGAGACCAGTTGTTGAACCGGGAGACAAAGTGAAAAAGAATCAGTTGCTTGCAGATACTTCAACATCTGACAACGCACAGATTTCAGTTGGAAAGAACCTACGAATTGCGTTCCTTTCATGGTCAGGTTCTAACTACGAAGACGCTATCATCATTAACGAGAGATTGGTCAAGAATCAAACTTTGACCTCTATTCATCTAGAAGAAGTCGTAGTGAATGTTCGCGATACAAAATTGGGACCCGAAGTTACAACTTCAGATATTCCAAATGTTAGCGATAACAAATTAAAAAATCTCGACGAAGAGGGAATTATTCGAATCGGTGCCGAAGTTCGACCAGACGATATTTTGGTTGGAAAAATTACTCCAAAGGGAGAGACACAATTAACTCCTGAAGAGAGACTATTGCGCTCAATCTTCGGTGAGAAAGCCCGCGAAGTAAAGGACTCATCAAAACGAGCCGAGGGTGGTCTACGAGGAAGAGTTGTCGGAATCAAAATTTTCTCACGAGAAAATGGAGACAAATTGGATTCAGGAATTATAAAACGAATTCATATTGAAATCGCACAGCTTCGAAATATCACTGTTGGAGATAAAATGGCCGGACGACACGGAAACAAGGGAGTTATTTCTAAAGTTCTCCCAGAAGAAGATATGCCATTCACAGAGGACGGTGAAGCTGTCGACATCATTTTGACACCGCTCGGAGTTCCAAGCCGTATGAACCTCGGACAAATTTTGGAATTGCACCTCGGTCATGCTGCGCATGAATTGGGATATCAGGCAATCTGTCCTGCATTCGCCGGTGCTACTGTTGATGAAATTCGAGAAGAATTGAAAAAGGCAGGACTTCAAATAGATGGTAAAGCAAAATTGTTCGACGGACGAACAGGAGAGAAATTCGAACAAGATGTCTCAATCGGTTACATGTATATGATGAAACTTCACCACATGGTCGAAGACAAATTGCACATGCGATCAATTGGTCCATACTCTCTAATTAACCAGCAGCCATTGGGAGGTAAAGCTCAAAACGGAGGACAAAGATTCGGAGAAATGGAGGTCTGGGCATTGCTCGGACACGGAGCGGCACACACATTGCGTGAAATGTTGACTTACAAGTCAGACGATATTTTGGGACGATCTGCTGCATTCGATGCGATCGTGAAGGGCGAACCAATTACGCAAACGAACTTGCCTGCATCATTTGATGTTCTTATTAAAAACCTAAGAGGACTCGCATTAGATATCGATTTAAAAAATGTTGAGGAAGAAGACGATGAATCATTAACAAAATAAAGGTAAAAACAAAAAATATATGAAAATGTACAAAAAAGCAAAACCTGAAATCGATAAAATAATGATGAGACTCGCCTCTCCAGAAAGAATTTTGGAATGGTCATTCGGTGAAGTCACTCGACCTGAAACTGTTAACTACCGAACACAGCGTTCAGAGAAAAACGGTCTTTTTGACGAAAGAATTTTTGGTCCTGAAAAAGATTACGAATGTTATTGTGGAAAATATCGAGGAATTCGATACAAGGGAATTACTTGTGAAAAGTGTGGAGTTGAAATTACACGATCAATCGTTAGACGAGAGCGAATGGGTCACATTACTTTGGCTACACCAGTTGCGCACATTTGGTTTTTGAGAAGCATGCCATCACGAATTAGTTTGGCGATGGGAATGAATGCTGTTGATATTGAGAAAGTTATTTACTTTGCCGGTTACCTAATCACAAAAGTTGATGAGGAGGAGCGAAAAAGAGTTGCTCGAGATTTGGAATCAGAATTCAAGGAGAAAGTTAAAGCGGCGCAGGATGAGAAGACAAAAGAAAAATTGAAGGAGCTTTATCTTGAAACAAAGGCAGAGGTAGACAGCATTCAGCAAGGAAAAGTTATTAACGAAATTGAGTATCACAAATATTCAATCAAATTCGGTGGACTTTTTGAAGCAGAAATCGGAGCTGAAGCAGTTCATAATTTGCTAAAGAAATTGGATATTGATGCGATCATCACCCAACTTGAAACAGAAATCGAATCAGCACCTGCACAATCAAGAGATAAAATTAACAAGAGATTGAGCTTGTTTAAATCAATGAAGAAGGCTGGTATTAAACCTGAATGGATGTTCTTGCAACACATTCCAGTTATACCTCCAGCTTTGCGACCTATGGTTTCTCTTGATGGAGGACGACAAGCAACATCAGATGTAAACGACTTGTATCGACGAGTTATAAACCGAAACAATCGTTTGAAGAAATTGCAGGAGATTGATGCGCCTGACGTAATTCTCCGAAACGAAAAAAGAATTTTGCAGGAAGCCGTCGATGCGTTGATTGACAATTCAATTCGACACAGCAGTGCTTCAAATAATTCTGTCAGTCAGGCACAAAAGAGACCTTTGAAATCTCTTGCTGACAACCTAAAGGGAAAGAACGGAATTTTCCGAAGAAACTTGCTCGGAAAACGAGTCGACTATTCAGGTCGATCAGTTATTGTCATTGGTCCTACTTTGAAACTTCATCAATGTGGATTGCCAAAACACATGGCTCTCGAATTGTTCCGACCATTCGTAATTTCAGAATTGCTAAAGAGGGAATTAGCCCACAACATTCGTGGAGCTGGCCGATTAATCGACGACGAAATTCCAGAAGTTTGGGAAATAATCGAAGAAGTCATCAAGGATAAATACGTTCTTCTAAACCGTGCTCCTACATTGCACCGATTGGGTATTCAGGCCTTCCAGCCAATATTGATCGAAGGTATGGCTATTCAGGTTCACCCACTAGTATGTACAGCTTTCAACGCTGACTTCGACGGGGACCAAATGGCTGTTCACGTTCCACTTTCAGTTGCTTCACAATACGAGGCACGAGAAATTATGGCAGCTGACAAAAATATTTTGAAGCCAGGATCCGGAGACCCTGTTGTTACACAAAAACTTCTCGATATTTTGCTCGGATGTTATTGGATGACAAAGATGATTACGGGTGAAGAGAACGACGGAAAAATGTTCCCTGGACCAAATCTAGCAAAAATCGCTTACGACTTTGGAGTTATTGGACTACGAACAAGAATTTTTGTTCGAGGTAAAGAGGATACAAAACTCGCTCCATTTATCGACAAGCCAATTGAAACAACTGTCGGACGAATTTTGTTTAACTCAGTTTTGCCAAAGGATTATCCGTTCATCAATGAAGAAGTTAACAAAACTTCAATGAACAAAATCGTTGCTGATCTTCTAAAGATTCATGGTATCGAAGGAATTCCTGCAATTCTCGACAAGATAAAGGAATTCGGATTCCAATACGCAACAAAATCAGGAATCACATTCGGAATGGATGATATTCAAATTCCAAAAGAAAAGAAAGAAATCGTCGATGAAACTCTAGAGAAAGTTAAAGTTGTTTCAAGACAGTACAATGAAGGTTTGCTTTCAGAAGAAGAGAAAAAGCGAAAAATTATTGGACTATGGCATGAGGCTCGAGAGAAATTGATGAAAATTATTCCTGGAACACTTGATCCAAAAGGTTCAGTACATGACATGGTTAAATCAGGAGCCCGAGGTTCTATGGGACAAATTACAAACATGGCAGGTATGAAAGGTTTGATTGTGAACTCTCGTGGAGAGGAAATTGAATTCCCTGTTTTGTCTTGTTCAAAAGAAGGATTCTCACCTACAGAATACTTTACTTCTACTCACGGTTCTCGAAAAGGTTTGACCGATACGGCGCTGAACACTGCCAAGGCTGGATATTTGACTCGCCGATTGTTCGACGTTGCTCAGGATGTTGTAGTTAGTGAAGTTGATTGTGGTACAAAGAAATTCATCAGAATTTCAAAGGATAGTGATTCTGGAATTACAGTTTCTCTTTCTCGAAAAGTTCGAGGACGAGTGTTGGCAGAGGATTTGAAGGGTGCTGATGGATCAGTCGTATTCAAGAAAGGACACTTCATTACAAAATTAGACGCTGACGTAATTGAAAAATCAGGAGCAGAGTCAGTCTCTGTGAGATCACCTCTAACATGTCAGAGTAAAAATGGAGTTTGTTCACATTGTTATGGTGTTGATCTTGGAAATGACAAATTGGTTGATATCGGTGAAGCTGTAGGTACAATTGCCGCACAGGCCATCGGTGAGCCAGGAACACAGTTGACTATGCGTACTTTCCACGCCGGAGGTACTGCCTCAGTTGGTGGAGACATCACACAAGGTTTGCCTCGTATTGAAGAAGTCTTCGAGCGAAGAAAGCCAAAGAGCCCAGCGACTGTTTCAAAATCAGACGGAGTTGTATCTTCAATTCGTGTTGAAGGAAAAGACAAAATTGTAACTGTACTTTCAAATCCTGCGACAGCTCGATCGAAGAGCAAGGAGGTTGAGTACACAGTTCCACCACTTCGAACTATCTTGGTTAAAGAAGGTCAGGAGGTAACCAAAGGTCAGCTTTTGACAGACGGTTCAGCAGACCTATCAGAGTTGTTCAAATTCGGAGGACGAGAAGTTGCTCAGGACTACATCATTGGACAGATCAATCGAATCTACGAATTGCAGGGAGAGTCAGTTTCTCGAAAGCATATCGAGGTTATTGTTCGACAAATGTTCTCAAAGGTTAGAGTAGTTTCAGCGGGCGATACAACATTGACTGCTGGAGAAATGTTGGACTTGCAAGAAATTGAAGCAATCAATGCAGAAGCAAAAATTCCTGCTGAGTATGAACAAATTATTCTCGGTATTACTGAAGTGTCATTGAACAGAAAGAGCTTCTTGTCATCTGCTTCATTCCAACACACAACAAAGGTGTTGATCAATGCTGCAGTCAGAGGTGCTGCCGATGATTTGAAGGGGCTAAAGGAAAACGTTATTCTCGGAAGATTGATTCCAGCCGGAACTGGATTCCCTGGTAGCCAGAAGAATTTGAAAGTTAAAGAGATTGAGGATAAAGCGAAACAAGTTCTAGAAGCGCAAGAGACAATATAAAAGATAATGAGCCAAAATGATGTACAACAAATCAAAGAACGGCTCGGAATAGAAGAAGTTGTCGGTACTTACATAAAATTGGAGAAAGCTGGGAAAAATATGAAGGCCCGATGTCCGTTCCATAATGAAAAGACACCGTCTTTCATTATTTCTCCTGATCGAGGTTCTTACTATTGTTTTGGTTGTGGAGCGAAGGGTGACATATTCAGTTTTGTTCAGGAATTCGAGGGTTTGGATTTTTCGGGTGCGCTAAAAATTCTCGCAGAAAGAGCTGGAGTTACACTTTCGAAAAATTCTGGTGAAACAAATGAGAAAACGAATCGTTTGCGCAAGATTTTGGATTTGACTACGGAATATTTCCAAAAAAACTTGTCGAAAAATAATGAAGCCAAAAAATATTTGCTCGGTCGTGGGTTAACAGAAAAAACTATTGATGAATGGCAAATTGGATTTGCTCCAGACGGGTGGCAGAATTTGCTGGATTACCTGCGAGAGAAAAAATATCAACTTTCGGAAATTGAGGAGGTTGGTTTAATCAAAAAGGGAGACAAGGGGAAATTCTATGATCGTTTTAGAAATAGAATTATGTTTCCAATTTTTGATTCGAGTGGTAGGCCGGTGGGCTTCACAGGTCGAATATTCAACGGCAAACCAGACGAAGCAAAATATTTGAACAGTCCCGAAACAATGTTATTTGAAAAATCAAAATTGCTTTATGGTTTTGATAAAGCCAAACAAGCAATTAGAAAAAATGATTTTTCAATTCTAGTAGAGGGGCAAATGGATTTGATTATGTGTCATCAGGCCGGATATAGGAACGCCGTGGCGTCGTCCGGAACTGCTTTGACTCAGGATCAGTTGGAGAAATTGTTGAGAATTTCTAGTCGATTAGTAATCGCATACGACTCAGATTCAGCGGGATTCAAGGCTTCAGAAAAAGCTTGGCAAATGGCTTTAAATCTGGGTTTTGATGTCAAAATTGCGCCAATCGAGGGTGGTAAAGATCCTGCCGACGTGATCAAGGCGGATGTAAATCAGTGGAAGCAAATTGTACGAAATTCACAGCATATAGTTGAAATTATAATTAGTAAAATTAAGAGAGAGTCGACGGACGCTAGAGAAATCGGCAAGAGAGTTGCTTCAGAATTAATTCCGTATGTTGCAAATATTTCTAGTCACATTGATCAGTATCATTTTGTGAAAATGATTAGTGAAAAGTTTTCGCTAGATGAGGAGGCAATTAAGGCAGAGATTGGTAACTATCTGTCAAAAAATATCTCAACAAATATTGTTTCCGGAGCAGACGTTAGTAAAATAAAAAATACTTCGACGGAAAACCATATCTTTGGAATTATTTTCTGGCAGGAACAAGAGAAAAATAAAATAGTTGATGTTGGTGAACTTCAAAAAAAGGTGAAGGAAATTTTGGCTGAAGATTATGATATTGTCTTGCAAAAGATTCTGTCAGAAAAGAATCAGCTAATTTTTGAAGTTGAGGCGATTTATTCTGATTCAAAAAAGCAAGCCAAGATTGTCGCCGACATCGATGAGCTATTAAAAAATTTGAAGATTCGCCACCTGACACGAAAGAAAGAAAATGAAAAAAAGCTTCTCGAAATAGCAGAGAAGAATAATGATGAAAAAACGCAAGCACTTTGTCTAAAAAAGATTGATACACTTTCAAAAGAAATCAGCTTATTAGTCAATAAGTGAGGGGTGCGTTTTTTAAAAAGAGGTATAATAGTAGGAATTCCTATATGGCAAAAAAACAAGTAAAAAAAGTACAAAAGAAAATCGTCAAAAAAACTTTGAAAAAAGTAACTAAAAAAATACAAAAGGCAAAAGTGCCAGCAAAAAAACCAGTATCAAAAAATTTGAATAATCAAAAAGACTGGACAGCAAAATCAAAAAAACTTATCGCCAAGGGTCGTGAGAAGGGCTTTATCACATACGATGAAATTATCAAGGAATTTCCAACAATTGAACAAGATGTAGAATTCTTGTCTCAATTATACGAAGATTTGCAATCAGCATCGATTGATGTTTTGGAAGGCGGAGGATTTTTGGAAGTTGAAAAGGAGGAAGATATCAAAAAATATTTGTACGGAAAAAATCCTTCACAATACGATTCTATTCAAATGTATTTGAAAGAAATTGGACAATACCCATTGATTAATGCTCACGAAGAAAAGGAGCTGGCAAAAAGAATTGAGAAACAAGACAAAGAGGCCTCAAATTTGCTAGCCAAGGCGAACCTCAGATTGGTGGTGTCGATTGCGAAAAAATATGTCGGTCGAAGTCCCGATTTAACTTTACTCGATTTGATTCAAGAAGGAAACCTAGGTCTATACAAGGCTGTCAGCAAATTCGATTGGAAAAAGGGGTATAAATTCTCTACATATGCGACATGGTGGGTGCGACAGGCGATTACTAGAGCTCTCGCTGATCAATCCAGAACAATTCGAGTTCCTGTTCACATGGTTGAGACAATCGCAAAATACAAACAATACTATCGCAGATTGTTCCAAGATTTGGGCCGAGAACCAATGCCAGAAGAAATTGCTAACGAAATGGGAGTTGATGTTGAAAAGATTTACATCATCGAGAAAATTGATCAGAGCACTGTATCCCTCGAAAATCCTGTTGGAGATGATGGAGATGAAAAATCAACACTCAGCGACTTTATTGCGGATGACAAAATTTCTTCACCTGATCAGGACGCATCACGTAGAATTTTGAAAGATCAAGTTGGCGTAATATTGAGCGAACTTTCTGAAAAAGAAAGAGAAATTCTAGAGCTGAGACATGGACTAAATGACGGTATTCAACACACATTAGAGGAGGTGGGCAAGAAATTCGGCGTTACTCGAGAACGAATTCGACAAATCGAAGCCAAAGCTCATGAAAAAATTCGACAGCATAAAGACGCACACAGACTGAAGAATTACTAATGTCAGAAGAAAAACAAAAACCAAATATTCAAATTACAAAAACTGATTATTTGAACTTTCGTTTTTGTCGTAAAAATTTGTGGTTACAGAAAAATCGCCCAGACGAGTTCGGGCGTTTTTCTTTGTCCGAATTTGAACTCGAATTGGTAAAGGAGGGACAAGAAGTGGACAAGGAATCACAGAATCTTTTTCCTGATGGAGTATTGGTATCTGGAAGTCCAGAAAAAACTGTTTTGGAAACAAAAAATTTGTTGGACAATCGCGCTACTATTTTCCAGGGAGCAATTCTTCACGATTACTACTACATTCGAACCGATATTTTGTTTTGGAATGAAAAACTCGCGGGCTATGAACTTTATGAAGTTAAAGCCACGACAAAAGTAAAGAAAGAAAAATTCAATAATCATATTTACGATTTGGCTTTCCAATACAATGTTTGCAAAATGGCAGGGTTAAAAATAATTAAAATGGCAGTAATTCACCTCGATGCTGAGTACCAAAAATTTGGTGAGATTAACTACGATAAACTTTTCAAAAAAGAGGATGTCACAGAAGAAGTTCTCGGTGTTGCGTCAGAAGTTGAGAGCGAAATGTCATTGATGATCGGATATTTGACCGGGCCAGAAGAAAAATATTGCCAGTGTAGATTCCGAACTAGAAATGATAGCAATCATTGTACTACCTTTGATTATTCTAATCCCGATATTCCCGAATATGCAGTGCACGATGTAACGAGAATTAATTCAAAGAAACTTGGCCTGCTGATTGATAGCGGAATTTTGGATATCAAAGATATTCCTGACGACTTCAAAATGTCTGATACTCAGAAATTTCAAGTAGATGCTGCAAAAAGAAATAAACCTCACATCGATACTGATGCAATAGAGCACTTTCTAAAATCGTTGATATTTCCTCTATATTTTATTGATTATGAATCATATCTCCCCGCAATTCCACGATTCGATAGATATCATCCATACCAGAATATTGTGTTTCAGTACTCTTTGCATATTATGGATAAACCAGGAGGGGAAATACGACACACAGAATTTCTTGCAACAGAAAATAGGGAACCATCTAGGGATTTAGTAGAAAAAATGTCTAAAGATATTGGCCGCCACGGCACAGTTTTAGTTTGGCACAAGCCGTTTGAGATGGGTAGAAATCGCGAAATGGCAAAGCTTAATCCTGAATTCGAAAAATTCCTAGAAGAAATTAATGATCGGGTTGTAGATTTGAAGGAAGTTTTCTCAAAAAATCTCTTTGTGCATCCAAAATTTTGTGGAAGTGCTTCAATTAAAAAAGTTTTGCCTGTCTTAATTCCGGAGTTGAGTTACAAACACCTCGCAATCAATAATGGGGCAGATGCAAATAAACAGTGGGGTAAAATGATCAATGGTGAAATGACCGAAGAAGAAAAATCAGAGACAATTAGAAATTTGCTCACATATTGCAAGCAAGATACTTTCGCAATGGTTAGAATCTATCAATATCTGACAGAACTATTTCATTAAATTGATAATTTCTATTACATCAGATAGGTCTTGGTTTCCGATTAGTTGAGTTTGTAAACCATTCTTTGAAATTAAAATTGTATATGGAGTTGCGAAGTTAGAATCGATTTTGAAAATTGCCTCTCCGTCGGCGACGCTTTGTGTGATGACACGATTATCGCTTTCCAAGATTATGCACGAATCATATTTCGCTGAATCAATTTTAATTTCAGTTGCGATAGTTCGCAGATTTTCTGGTAACAGGGAATTCGGCGCCCCCTCAAAAACTTTATCGAGATATTCCCAGAACTTGTTTTCACCACCAACAGATGCAACACATTCCGTTGCTACCGCTGCAAACTTCGCTTTAGGATGTGATTTTTCTATTGGAAAATGTCTGTATACCCATGCTACTGTGCCTGATTTTGCATACTCTTCCAAAATCTTTTGCATTGTTGCATGAAACTTTTGACATGAAGGACATTCCAAATCTGAATATGTAATCAAAACTACATCAGCATTAGGATTACCATATACATGATCTTCATTTGTGATTGGCCTGATATTAATTTTCTTGCTTGTATCTAATTTTTCTGCGGTAATTTCAGGTGCCTGATAGGTTTTTCTTGAAAAGATAATTCCACCTCCAACAATTATTGCGACGACTACAATCAATAATGGCAAAATAATTTTTCTTTTGTTCATAGTGTTATGCTAATATTAACATAATATGGAAATAATAAAATCAATAATACTCGGAGTTGTGCAGGGACTAACTGAATTCCTGCCGATTTCTTCATCCGGCCATTTGATTTTGACTAGAGAATATTTGGGTATTAATAACGCAAATGGCTTGGCGTTTGATGCCGTTCTTCAATTAGCGACAACATTTGCAGTCATCGTCTACTTTAGAAAAGATGTTTTGAAGCTTTTTACTTCGTTTATTAAAATTTTGTTAAGAAAGCCTGTGGATAGCGAAGATAAAAAGATGTTTTGGTTTGTAACTTTTGCGACTATGCCAGCAGTTGTGTTGGGGTTGTTGTTGGAAAATTATATGGAAACTTTGTTTAGGAATTCAATTCTAGTCGCCGTTACATTATTGATTGGTAGCATAATTATGTATTACGCAGAAAAAGTTGCTCAACACCATCATGAACTGAGCAACAAAAAAAGTTTTTATCTTGGCCTGTTTCAATCTCTCGCGCTGATACCAGGAATGTCTCGTTCTGGCATGACAATTTCCGGTGGATTGTTTTTGGGTTTAAAAAGAGAAGTCGCTGTTCGCATGAGTTTTCTGATTTCTGTTCCAATACTGCTCGGTTCTGGAGTGAAAAAGTTTCTCGATCTTTTATCGAGCGGAGGATTCTCCGCGATAGGCGCCGATCTGATTTTCGGATCATTGTCGTCATTTGTAGTAGGAATATTTGCAATCAGCTTCTTGATAAAGTTTCTACGTACAAATTCTCTTAAAATTTTCGTGTGGTATAGGGTGTTGCTAGCTATAGTTATTTTGGCTATATCAATTTAGAAAGGCAAAGAAAAAGTGATTGAAGTGTCATTTTTTTCTCCCCATGTCGAAGTGTCGATAGGAATTTTTATTATTTCTCCTTTAAAATCTTTTAACTTCAAAAATTTGTTAGCCAAAGCGAATTCATAAAGTTGTTTCGTAATCATTACGTCCTCCTCGCAGTATTTTTTTATTTCATCGATTTTGCCTTCTTTCCACCACTTTACCGCCTCTAGTCCATGAGCAATTTTTTTCTTGCCAAGTGTTGCATGTGCTATATCATCCAACTTTACTCTACGTCCAAGGGAATTTTTTATGAACACCATCAAATCAATGCTTTTAATTTTAGACAAATCTCCTGAATAATATTTGTTTAAAAGTGGTATATCAAAATGTTCAGAATTGTATCCAACCATTACATCTACATTTTCAAATAAAGGCCACATGTTTTTGAAGTCTTGCTCGAGGTAACTTGTAACTTTGTCTGTCGCTGAATCGTAGACCGAGACAACAGATATGTCTAGCGCAACAGGATCATTAGAATTTACTTCACTGAATATATTTTTTGTCTCAATATCGAAAACTAAATAATGCATTGGTAAATTGTAATTTAATGTTACAATTATTACAAGTGGATATGCGAGAAAAGTTCTTCATTTACATATCATCAATTTCACCCGATTTACTTTGGGGTCTACTTGCACTATTGCTATTTGTCTTCTTGATTATCTCTTTTGTTTTCGAATATCACTGGAATCATTACGGAGTTAACAAAAATATAAAAAGAATCGCACAAACTCTATTTTGGTTAGTTTCTATTGTGATAATTTTAGTCATGACTATTGCTTTGTTTATATTTGATACAAAAATATGATTTTCTTCGACAAAAATGAAACAATAGTATTTGAAATCAGAAAACATTGGATAATGTTTTGGGGACCCTTAACTGTTTTCATAATAATTTCTCTTTTCCCGTTGTTGGTTTTGCCTACTCTATTCGCACCCGATGTCCCAATCGAAATTTCTGCTTTGGGAATATTTTTCGTTTCTATCTTCTATTTAATCTGGTGGATCGCGTGTTTTGTTGTCTGGACAAATTACTATTTAGACGTTTGGGTTGTGACGAATCATAAAATTCTCAGTGTAGATCAAAGGGGTTTGTTCAGTCGTAGCACCTCAGTTCTTCATCTCGATAAAATTCAAGACATTAATTACAAAGTGACAGGAGTCGTCGCATCTCTGTTGAATTACGGAGATTTGGAAGTTAAAACCGCTGCCCACATTCACGATGAAGGATTCGTAATGAAAGGAATTCCTAACCCAGCATTGATACAAGCAAAAATTAATGAAGCTCTAATCATGCACAGAAAAGAAGTTCAAAAAGAAAATATTGAAAGTGTCGAAACAATTTTAGAATCCAAGGACCCCATCTCGGATTTGATTAATACAAAGCCGTCCGAATAGGTGCGTTTTTAATAATTTCAATTACTTCATCGATAGAATCAGTAATCGTGTAGAGTTTTAGATCTGATTCGCTAATCTTTTTTTCACTTAATAAAGTATTTTTAACAAATTCATCGAATTTATTCCAATATCTTTTTCCAAAAAGAACGATTGGCACGGCTGGAATCTTTTTTGTCTGAACTAGAGTCAAAATTTCGAACAATTCATCCATCGTTCCAAAACCACCAGGAAAATATACATAAGTTTCAGCAGAAAATGAGAGACAAACTTTTCTGACAAAGAAATATTTAAAATCAACTTGTTCGTTTATGAAATTGTTAGTTGTCTGTTCCTTTGGAAGTCTAATTGTTAGTCCCAATGATTTGCCACCAGCAGAAAAAGCTCCGCGATTGGCTGCTGCCATAATTCCGCCCGCACCACCAGTTGTAACAACATATCCCAATTCCTGGCTAATTCTGCGACCGAGCTCTTGCGCATTTTTATAATCTTCATCACTCTCAGTTGTACGTGCAGAACCAAAAAATGTAACCGATCTGTCGTATTTAGTAACTGCATTCATTCCTGCCTTGAATTCCTCTGTAATAGCTTCTAATCGATGTTTAATAGAGTCATTAATTTTTTGAAGTGTAAATGTTTCAATTTCATTTCCCTTGTTTTGTTCAATTTCATTCATGACATATATTCTAAACCAAAAGAGTTGTTGCTCCAAATTGCTTTATACAGTATTTACTGGCATAATGTTTTTATGAAAGATTTAATTGTGCCAATATTAGTTTTGCTTGGTGTTATTGGAATTTTTTGGCTATTTGGTTCAAAATATCCGATTACGCCCTTTATTCAAAGAGATATTAAAGTTGAAGATAACAAAAACAACATGAATGAAATTAAAACAGTCGATGGTTTGAAAATTGTAGTTTTGAAGGAAGGCAATGGAGAGGAAGCTCTATCGGGAAAGATGGTTTCTGTCCACTACACAGGAAAATTTGAGGACGGTAAAGTTTTTGATAGTTCTGTATCACGTGGCGAGCCATTTGAATTTGCGCTTGGTGCAGGCCAGGTAATTAGGGGTTGGGATCTCGGTGTTGCAGGAATGAAAATCGGAGAGAAAAGAGAGCTAACAATTTCATCTGACTTAGCATACGGCGACAGAGGAATTGTTGCTCCAAACGGAGTTGTTGTTATTCCAGAAAAGGCCACTCTAATTTTCGAGGTTGAATTGCTAGGTGTTAAATAATGAAATTTGAAATTGTAAAAAAACTAGACGGCAAATTAGGACGCGCCGGTGTCATTACAACAGAGCACGGAGAAATTGAAACTCCGGCTTTTGTTACTGTAGGAACGAAGGCTACGGTAAAATCTCTAACACCAGAACAGGTGAAAAGTCTCGGGGCGCAAGTAGTTTTGGCAAACACATATCATCTGTATCTTCAGCCGGGAGA
>CAZHOL010000012.1:0-17973 GCA_964534415.1 uncultured Candidatus Saccharibacteria bacterium
CCGGCGGAACCAGTTCGAATCATATTCGCAATGAAGGCAAGGCAAACTTCTACATCATCGTCGAGGATTTGCCAAAAGTTAATCCCGATTTCTATTTAAGCGGCGCGAAAATTATTACCTCAGAATATCAGCGTCCACATCCTGTCGCAAAAACTAGCCAATACATGCGCGCGGTGCTCCTGTGGGATGAGGTTGTTAAAAAAGGCGCAGTCGAAGTTCTCTATCATCACAACAACAATGTTTTAGAGTGTGCAACGAGCAATGTCTTCATCGTGAAGGATGGCAAAGTTTTTACGCCGAAAGATAACATGTTGCACGGAATCACTCGCAAAGTAATTCTCAATATCGCAAAGAAAAATAAAATTCAAGCCGAAGAGAAAAACTTTTCTCTAAATGATTTGGTTGACGCCGACGAAGTCTTCATCACTTCATCCGGCAAGGTGCGTGTCATGCCGATTATTCAAGTAGATTCTCGAAAAATTGCAGACGGCAAAGCGGGTACTGTGACTAAATTCCTCATGCAGAAATTCGACGAATTAACAGCGGCGAATTAATAGACTTTTTCTGAGATTTTTGATATTCTCAATGAGAAGCGCGATTAGCTCAGTTGGTAGAGCGCAACATTGACGTTGTTGATGCCAGGGGTTCGAGTCCCTTATCGCGCACAAAATGAAAGTCCTGGGAATCGAGACGAGCTGTGACGAGACAGCTCTCGCTCTAATTGAAGTTGAAAACGGCACAGAAACCAAATTCAAAACTTTGGGTACTGTTATTCATTCGCAGATCGAAGAGCACAAGCCATTCGGCGGCGTCATGCCGATTCTCGCAAAACGCGAGCATGCGCGAAATCTCATCCCACTTCTTAATTCCCTTTTGGAAAAAACAAATTTGAAGCAAGAAAAAGTGGCGGAAATTTCTGCCGAACAAAAGGCCAAAATCGAAGAGATCCTCTCTCGCGAAAATGACTTAGTTCAAGTTTTTCTAAAATTCATAAGCACAGTTTCTAAACCAGATATCGACATGTTGGCAGTCACTTCTGGGCCGGGATTGGAGCCGGCTTTGTGGGTCGGAATTAGCTTCGCAAAGGCCCTTTCCTACGTCTGGAACGTGCCTTTGATACCAACTAATCACATGGAGGGCCATATCGTTTCTGTGCTCAAGGAAGGCCAAAATATGCGTAATTTTGCCTTTCCTGCGGTCGCTCTGCTCATTTCTGGCGGTCATACCGAACTGGTTTTGGTCAAAAATTGGGGCGATTATCAATTACTCGGTCAGACTCGTGACGATGCTGTCGGTGAAGCTTTCGACAAAGTGGCGCGCCTGCTCGGTTTACCATATCCTGGAGGTCCGCAAATTTCCAAATTAGCCGAGGTTGCGCGCAGCGAAAATTTGCAAAATGACGAAATTAAATTGCCTCGCCCAATGCTTCACAGCAAAGATTTTGATTTTTCTTTCGCTGGTTTGAAAACCTCAGTTCTATATCTCACCGATGATTTGAAGAAAGAAAATAAGTTGGATGATAACACGCGGAAAATTATTGCGCGTGAATTTGAGGATGCGGTCACTGAGGTGCTTTTCAAAAAAACAAAATTAGCGCTCGAGGAGTGCGGTGCAGGAACTCTCATTATTGGTGGAGGTGTTATTGCTAACACGACGATTAGAAATAAATTTACTGAGTTAGAAAATGACGGCATCACAGTTCTCATTCCAGAAATGTCTGCAACGACTGACAACGCGCTCATGATCGCGATCGCTGGATATATGAAATCTCTGCGAATTGTTCCGATGATTTGTCCTGATATAAAGGCGGAAGGAAATTTGGGGTTAAGTTAAAATTTTGATAAATTTTTTGTTTGACTTTTTGCTTCAATTTGCTACATTGAAAGTACAAAGCTCCGAAAGGATCCGAGAAACCCCGCTGAAAAGCGGGGTTTCGATTTATAACATCTTTATTAATTTATATTTAATAGACGTAAATATGTCGTCCTTCATTTGATACATTTTTCTACTCAGTCTTTTGATACTGACTAATTTTAGCTGGGCCAGAATTACAGAAACTTGTAATTCATTCACGTCAGTAAAATTATAGTAGTAATCAATCGCTTTTTGTTTTGTTGATAAGGGAACTATCCAAAACATTGCATTGTTAAATTTTTTTAATATTAGAGCTGGTCTTGAAAAACGTTCTCCTGATCCATTTTGCTCAGACCCTATATTTAATCCACAATATATCATCCACACTTCTCCTTCTTTGGGAAAGGTCCTCACAGAATTACTTTCCTCTAAATTTTTCTTCACTTCATTCCATTCATCGAAATGTTTCATAAGGAAAGCATAGCAAAGCGTTATAAAATCCTGATGAAGAAATTCTAAAGAAATGATAAATATTCCAATTTCCCCTCATTTTTGCTATGATTTTGCGTATGAACGAGAAATTTTTAAAGCCATACGATCCAAACACAACCGAGGCGAAAATCTATCAAATGTGGCTTGATAGCGGTTTTTTTAATCCTGATAAATGTATTGAGGCTGGTGTTACTTCAGTTGATGCAGAAAAATTCTCAATCGTCCTCCCTCCTCCAAATGTAACAGGAACTTTGCACATGGGTCACGCCGCAATGCTCGCTATCGAAGACATCATGGTTCGATACAACAGAATGTTGGGTAAAAGAACTCTGTGGTTACCAGGAACAGATCACGCTGCAATCGCCACTCAGACGAAAGTTGAAAAAGAATTACAGAAAGACAAAATCCGCAAACAGGATTTGGGACGCGAAAAATTTCTCGAGAAAGTTGCCGAGTTTGCACAAAACAGCCACGACACAATCGCTAGTCAGATAAAATCGATGGGCTCATCTGTTGATTGGTCTCGTGAGGCTTTCACATTGGATGCGACTCGCGGCAAAGCGGTGTTCACGGCTTTCAAAAACATGTATGAAGACGGGCTAATCTATCGCGGTGACAAAATAGTGAACTGGGACCCAAAGGGGCAGACCGTAATTTCTGATGATGAAATTATCGCAATAGAGGAAAAAACAAAATTCTATTATTTGAAATACGGACCTTTCACAATCGGAACAACTCGACCTGAAACAAAATTCGGCGACAAATATGTGGTTATGCATCCAGACGACACGCGATATGCACAATACAAACACGGCGACACAATTGAATTGGAATGGATTAACGGACCAATCAAGGCAACAATAATCAAGGATTCCGCCATCGATATGGAATTCGGAACTGGTGTCATGACAATCACTCCATGGCACGACCGAGCCGATTTTGAAATTGCAGAGCGACACAAATTGAACAAAGAACAAATTATCGATCAGTTTGGTAAACTTCTCCCTATCGCAGGCGAATTTTCTGGCGTAAAAATTTCTGAAGCCCGCGAGAAAATTATCGCAAAATTACAATCAAAAGGTCTCGTTGAAAAAATCGACGAAAACTACATGCACTCTGTTAATACTGCCGAGAGAAGCGGTGGCGTTTTGGAACCTCAAATCATGCGCCAATGGTTCATCGATGTTAACAAGGAATTCCCTATCAAACATTCTAATTTGAAAGGAATCAAAACCGGCGACATGGTGACTTTGAAAAAATTAATGCAAAGCGTTGTTCGCTCAGAGGAAATTAAAATTATTCCTGACCGATTCAACGGTATTTACTTCAACTGGATTGATAATTTGCGAGACTGGTGCATTTCAAGACAAATTTGGTATGGACATCGAATTCCAGTTTGGTACAAAGGCGAGGAAATTCAAGTTAGCGAAACCAGCCCTGGCGCAGATTGGGTTCAAGACGAAGACACCCTCGACACTTGGTTTTCATCTGGGCTTTGGACTTTCTCAACTCTCGGTTGGCCAGAAAAGACTGCCGATTTGAAAAATTATCATCCAACAAATGTTTTGGAGACCGGATATGACATTATTTTCTTCTGGGTTGCCCGAATGATTCTAATGACAACATATTGCATCGGTGAAATTCCTTTTGAAACTGTGTATATGCATGGACTTGTTCGCGATGCTCAAGGCCGAAAAATGTCAAAGTCTCTCGGCAACATCATGGATCCGGTTGATTTGATTAACAAATACGGAGCCGACGCTACTCGTCTATCTCTCATCATCGGAACTGGACCAGGAAACGATTCAAAAATGTCAGAGGACAAGATCCGCGCCTACAAAAAATTCGCAAATAAAATTTGGAATGCAACACGATTCGTTTTGGAAAATACAAAAACAGAAAATCTCGCCGCCGACGCAAAAATTCTACCCGAAGATCAAAAACACATAGACGATTGGAACACCCAGCTCGCTGAAATTGACGGCGATTTGAAAAACTTCCGCTTCTATTTGGCAGGAGAGAAACTTTATCATTATTTCTGGCACACATTCGCAGACAAAATAATCGAGGAATCAAAATCTGCGCTAAACGGCCCAGACGGAGAAGTCAAAATTTCAAAACAAAATATGTTGTATAATATTTTGGTAGCTACTTTGAAAGCACTTCATCCTTTCATGCCATTCGTCACAGAAGAAATTTGGCAAAGTCTTCCAAAAAAAGAAAGCGAATTGATCATGGTTTCAAAGTGGCCTAAAATTTAATGGACCTAATCACTGCTTTATTACTAATTTTCTTTGGTGGAATATTCCCCACTTTTATTTGGCTGTATTTCTGGTTGCGCGAAGATGCAAAAAATCCTGAACCAAGTTGGATTATCGTGAAAACTTTCATCTTCGGAATGTTGGCAGTTCCTGTCGCCGGAGCGATTCAGCATCTCATCAAAACGACAATCTTTCCTGATTCCGATATTCGCATAATGTTTTTTGAGAAATATCTGCTAACTCTCTCGATCATCATCGTATGGGCCACAGTGGAGGAAGTGTTGAAGTACATCGCAAGCCTCAAGGGAGGACTTTCAAACAAGTCTAATAACGAACCGCTTGATGCGTTTGTTTACATGATAACCGCAGGACTCGGGTTCGCCGCACTAGAAAATTCTCTGTTTGTTTATGATTTAATTCGTTCTGGAGATGCTTTGACAAATATAATTATTACGAGCAACATGAGATTTCTAGGCGCATCGGTACTGCACATTATTTCTTCAGGAATTATTGGAATTTTTCTATCTTTGTCGTATTACAAAAGTAATGAGATCAAGAAGCGCTATCTGCTGAGCGGACTTATCCTAGCAATTACATTGCACTCCATTTTTAATTCTTTTATAATTAGATCTGAAGGATTTACATTGACTGCGTTTGCGATGTCGTGGCTCGTAGCGCTTGTTTTAATTCTTTACGTCGAAAAAATTAAAAACAAAAAATTATTAAATTAAAAATAAAATCATGTTAAAGAAAAAGAAATCATTATTTGAAAGACTCACTGGCTCTGTAAAGGTTGATGATTTTGATGATGACATGATTCACGACGAGGACGAGGAAATTTCTAAGCCCGCATCAGATTCTCTTTCTGAAATTGAAGAACGACACGATATTGGTCAGCTTTCTGTTGATGTAATAAATCAACCAGACGAAATAATAATTCGCGCGATTGTCGCTGGTGTTAAACCACATGAATTGGACGTTCAAATTTCTCGAGACATGGTCGTAATTACGGGTACACGCGAAGAAGAAAAAGAGATTGAAGAACACGACTACTACCACCGCGAATTACATTGGGGAAGTTTTTCTCGAAAGATTTTGTTGCCTGAAGAAATTGACGTCGAGCTTTCAACAGCTAGCGAAAAACACGGGCTACTAGAATTACACCTCACAAAAATCGACAAAAACAAGAAGACAAAATTACAGGTTAAGTCTATTTAAGAAATAATTAAAAGCACCGTATCGAAATCCTCCGCAGGCCGAAGGCCGAGGACCCGGATTGAGAGACGGTGCTTTTAATTATTTCTACTGGTGGTGTCAGGACCCGGGCTCGAACCGGGGACCCTTCCCTCTTCAGGGGAATGCTCTACCAACTGAGCTATCCTGACAAATCGCCTTAGCGATTGAATAAATCTAGCATACTTTTGAAATCTAGTGAAGTGGTTTTCTCCTTCATTTCACTGACCGTTTCTGTAGTATCTTTGACCGAGGAATACAGGTCGAGGGCCTTTTGAACATTCATCATTGCGTAGTTGTAGATGAAAGCAATTACTCCAAAATATACTAGCCATTTAATAGCACCGACAACGTTCTGTAATCTGAGGCGATTATTTATTTTTTTAATTGCGCGCTGATTTTCTTCAACTTTTTCTAAAATTTCTTTAAGTATTTCGTCGTTCATGAAAATATTATATCACACACTGGTGCCCTCGGCGGGAATCGAACCTACAATTACCCCTTAGGACGGGGCAGTTATATCCATTTAACTACGAGGGCCGGGAATTAATTCCCAATAATTTGACGAATTCTTGGCTCGTCGAATCCAACAATCACTTCGTCACCGATTGTGATTACAGGCACTCCCATCTGACCTGATTTCTGAACCATTTCCTGCAATTTGCTCTGGTCGGCAGAAACATCGAATTCTTCATACGCGACATTGTTCAATTTGAAATACTGTTTCGCAAGTGTGCAGTATGTACAAGTTGGCGTCGAGTAAACAGTGACTTTTGGCATGATATTTATTTTAAATTATTAATGCGACTATTCTATCAAAATAGTTCTTTTAAACCAAGTAGCGATTTTTTCGTGAATTTCTTCCTCCTCTTCGACTGTTTTTGAAGTTTTCTTATCGCTTTTGTCTACAATCACTATCATTTTTTCCCCTTCTTTGGAAAGCGAATATCTGTTGCGTAACTCTTCCTCCAATCCGACACGACTTTCTAATCTCTGTATTTCTTTTTTGAGTTGCTCTTCTCGAGAATTTAACTGATTGAGCCTGCCGGCAGATAAATTTCTCCTGTCCATGCTTTCGCGTGCCTTATCGTGAACTCCGACTAATCCCTTTGCAAGGAAAAAACAAATGGCAAGCAACAAAACGATTGAAATTTTAGAATATACCATCTTTTTAATACGACGTTTTTGTTCTAATTGATCAAATACATTCATGTGGCAAAGATTATATATTTATGCTAATATCATATCACAAATATATGTCATTACTTTTCCACAAAAGAAGTCAGAAAATCTTTAAATGGATTTTTATTGTCGTAGGATTACTAGTTATTATCAGTATGGTGATGCTGTACGGTAGAGGGTTAGTATATTTAGCAAAATAGATGAAGTATAAGAAAAGGCCGCGTTCGTCACGCGGCCTTTTGCCAGCCTTTTTGTGTGGTAGCCACTTAGTCCATGTTGCCGATGATGCGCCAGTAGACCAGCAGACCGAGGGAGGCGATAACCACCAGGGCCCTCACCCATTGCCAGCACCGTTCTTCACGTTCGCGGCGAAGCATCGCTTCGTGCTGCTGGCGGTGGACGAGATCCGCGTCATAGTCTCGCGAATGACCACTCATGCCGCAAATCAGGCGCCCATTTTTCACAACAGGTGCCGGTGATTCTTTCCTCTTCATTTGTTGAACTCCTTCCCCTGCTTCCACAGGATGTTTGTTTTTTTTGAACGTTTAAAACCTACAGTATTATAACACACCCAACCCCCATGTCAACCTAACGCCAAGATTATCCCCAACCCTACTCCCCGCCCCTCATCATCTTCAAAAATACATCGTGAGAAATATTAACCGTACCGCGCTCCTTCATTTTCTTCTTTCCCTTCTTCTGTTTCTCGCGCAATTTCATTTTTCGAGTAATATCTCCACCGTAAAGGTGTGCTGTAACATTTTTTCGAATCGCAGACAGTGTTCGAGACGAAATAATTCTTCCCATCGCTTTGGCTTGAATTTTTGTGGTGAACATTTGGCGAGGTAGAACATTATAAAGTTTCTCCACCATCTTCTCCCCCTCCTCCTGCACGCGATGAGTTGCAACAATTCTTGCGAAAGCCGGCACCGCCTCCTCTGCAACTAAAATTTCCATTTTTGTAACATCAGCATCCATGAAATCACCCACCTTGTATGAAAATGAAGCGTATCCAGAAGAAATACTTTTTAATTCATCAAAAAAGTTTCGCATCAACTCGCGCAATGGCATATCAGCAGTAATTGAACTTCGATCACCGGCGAGATTTTCTGTGGCTCCGACCATAGATTCGTGAGTATATAGCATTTGCAAAATTGCTCCGAGATATTGATTTGGTGCGATAATTTTGATATTAACCCAAGGCTCCTCCACCTTCACAATGTCACCGTAGTCTGGGAAAGCACTCGCGGAATACGCCTTTACGACTTCTCCGCGTTTTGTGTGTACGAGATAATTGATGCTTGGTAGAGTGACAATCAAATCCAAATTGAATTCGCGCTTCAATCGTTCTGTAACAATTTCGAGGTGCAACATTCCGAGCAATCCGCAACGATATCCGCGACCGAGGCTTCCTGAAGATTCCTCTTCGAAAACCAAAGATGAGTCTGATAATTTCAATCGAAAAAGCGCGGTTCGCAATTCGTCGAACTCGTCCTGACTCTCGGGAAAAATGCTTGCCCAAACTACAGGGCGAGGATCTTCATATCCATGCAGCGCCTCCGCAGGATTTTTGAATTTTGTGATTGTGTCTCCAACAGAAACAATTCCAGGTTCTTTGATTCCCGTTACAATATATCCAATTTCTCCTGCTGTTAAATTCTTTTCAGGACGTTCTTTCGGTCTAAATGTTCCAACCTCTGCAACGAAAAATTTCCTATTTGCAACCGCAAATTTTAATTCATCGGTCCCCGCAAATTCCCCATCAAACACACGAACATATAAAATAATTCCTCGATGATTTGAATATTGGAAATCGAAAATCAGCGCGCGATCTTTGCCTTGTGATGAAACTTCTGTTTTTTGTGGCGCGGGAATTTTCTTAATTATTTGTTGAAGTAGCGCCTCGACACCTTCACCAGTTTTTCCAGAAGTCATCATAATGTCCTCTCGTTTGCAATTAAGGAGAGTCATAATTTCCTGACAGACCTCCTCAATTCGCGCAATCGGCGAATCAATTTTCGACAATACAGGTATAATTGTGAGGCCCAAATCGCGAGCCATTTCGAGAGTTGTAAGTGTCTGCGCCTGAACCCCCTGCGTGCTATCTACGAGCAAAATTGAGCCTTCTACAGCGCGTAGAGCACGGGAAACTTCATATGAAAAATCGATGTGCCCAGGAGTATCGATTAAATTCAAGACATAATTCTGCCCCTCGAATTTATACTCCATTCGCACCGGTCGCATTTTGATTGTGATACCACGCTCGCGCTCCAATTCCATATCATCGAGAATTTGATCCTTCATATGGCGCGCCTCAACGGTTTTCGTGATTTCAATCATTCGGTCAGCCATAGTAGATTTACCATGGTCGATATGGGCGATAATTGAGAAATTTCTGATTAAGTTCATGTCCTTCATATTTTGAATCCTAGCATATTAAAGCTCTTCTTGACCAGTAGTAATTGGGTTCGACTTCCAAATTTTTTGATGAAGTGTTTTTGCCACTTCGCGGATTTCCTGGTTACCAATTAGCCATAAAATTGTTGCCGTGACGACAAGACCAATGATACCAGAGAGTAGACCCTGCGCGAAAATCCCATGCAATTTATTTAAGTTGAAAACATCGTCGAAAACTTGCAACATCAGATATGCAACATAGCCACCAACTAAAGATGCCGCGAGAGATTGGAAAAATGGTTTGAACAAATTCACTGAGAAACCTTTAAAGTTTTTCTCAAATGAAATCCACAACATAATCACATTCAAAGTCATACCAAGTGTGTATGCGAGTGGCAACATTAGAATACTTGTCTCAAATCCTCCGTCGACACGCAATAGTCTTTCAAAAAACATACGCATCGCCGGCATTGAATTATACAAATCAACTAACCAATATGAAATCGCAATTGTGAAAATTGCTGAGAAAATATTTATATAAAGTGGTTTCTTGGTCTGACCGGCAGAATAGTATCCGCGAACAAAAAGCAGAATGAGGCTCTGTGCGAGAGCGGAAACAATGAAAATAGCGAGCGCAGCAGCAGTGAGTCGAGTGTCACTCCAATTGAATTCTCCCGCACCCAAAACAGTTCGAACAATTTGTGCGCGCAAAACAATGAACATCACCATCACAGGCAAAGACCAGAAAATGATGTGGCGAGCAGAGTTAATGATGTGTGCGATGAACTTCTCCAAATTGCCGTCACTAAATAGGCGCGACAATGTTGGGAAAGCTGCGAGCGAATAGCTGACGCCAATAATCGACATCGGTACTGACTGCAAATTGAACGACAAATTGAAAATTGCAATTGATCCAGAAACCATTGTTGATGCGATTCCAATGAGTACAATCAGCGTTAATTGTGATGAAGTCATAGCGATTGTTCTCGGCAATGATAGTTTTGCAACATTTTTAACTAAATCAAAATCTGGGCGGAAATTTATTTTTGGAATAATTCCCTGACCGACGATAGTTGGCAATTGGACGATCAAATGCAAAATCAGGCCGAGACAAACTCCAAAAATCAAACCGATATTTCCGAAGATTGGATAAAACAAAACAACGCCGACAATAATTCCTGCGTTGTACAAAATTGGACTGATTGCATAGATTGCGAATTTCTTGTAGCTCTGAACGATTCCTCCGAATAGTTGTGAGACCCCGAGCAAAAGTGGTGAAACCAGGAGAATTCTGGTAAACAAAATTAAATCACTGACGCTTTCTCCACCGACGAGTCCTGGCGCGACAAACTTCAACAGCCATGGAGTGAAAATAATCGCTAAAATTATCAAAACAGAAATCGCGGCGACAAAAATTGTCAGCAAACTATCAACATATTTTTTTAAAGTTTCCTTGTTAGAAATATTGCTTGAGAAAATCGGAACCAGAACGGACGCCGAGACGAACGCGGAAACGAGGACGAATAGTAAATCTGGAATTCGAAACGATGCGTAATATACATCTAGCACATGTGAAGTTCCGAATGTGCCGGCGAGAAATCGATCGCGAATCAATCCAAGAATTTGTGATGAAAAAGCAAAAATTGCCAAAAGATATGCGGCCTCGTGCAGACCGCTGATTTCCCTGTTGATCAGCCCGATGATTCGTCTTACCATAATTCTCTGATATTATAGCGCAGAATTTGCGTTGCGCGAAACTTTATCAAAGAAAAAAGCCCCGTTTAGCGGGACCTTTTCCATTAAGTGTATCGATAAGCCGAATTCTGTGTTATGCAATCATCTATCTGGACCGGAAATTGCTCGCCGGTTCTAGCGGCGCTCCGCTTGCGCGGCACGGCCTTGCACATAAGTAAGGATTTAGCCGTTTCACCCCACGCGTTACCGCGCGGATTCATCCGTTGCCGGATGCCGTTTGCTTTCGCTCGCGGCGTCACTGCTCGCACCTCGCATGTTGCCATGGATGGGTGTTACCCACTACTGTCCTGCCGACGAATCGGCATGTGTTCGGACTTTCCTCCCCTTCATTGCTGAAGGAGCGATTGCTTGATACACCTGCGCAGATTATATCATAAATTTGTGAAATTGCAAATGCAGGTTATAGACAAAAATTAATAAGTAATCTCGTAATAAAGTTTTGAAAATTAAAGTTGATTATCGAAATTTCTTTTTAGGTACTTAATAAAAAGTAATCCAACGGCTAAAGTCACAATTAAACTAATTAAAGCCCCAATCGCTAGATCTCCTGTTGGAGCAGTTTTCTTAAAATATAAAGCTACTGTACTAACAATTATTTCCAATAATTCAAGAGTAAGCACAATTTTCGCCCAAAAAATTACTTTCGGTTTTAATTCAATTAACTTAAACAATAAAAAAGTATTGATTGAGAAGATATACAATGCGTATAAAATATTCAATAAAGTAACTTGGTCACCAAAAAAGTCTTTACCTAGAACAAAACTATAAATAAGTCCGAGTAGTGTTAGTCCGGTACCAACTGAGTTAATCAACACTAGTGCCGTAAAAACATTTGTAACTATATTCCTTTTTTTTATAATTATATTTTCCATTTATTTATTTTATCATCTTTAAATATAGAGCCGCAAGTTTCCGACTTAAAAACAAAAGCACCCCCACGAGGGGCTTTCGGAGGGCGATTTGTAGAAAGATTTAATATCACTATATCTTTCACTCGCCCGAGAACGAGACGAATTTTCCCGAGAGGGAAAATTACGTCGTGCCCGAGTGAGGGTGCTTTTGTTTTCTTTACTTACTCTTAACCTTCACATCATCCACTTCACAAACTCCACCAACACAAGCCAATTCCTTCTTCACATCAGTTTCATCAGCCGCTTCGTAGGCAAGAATCTTTGAGAAGTCTATGTCACCCATTCTCTCCACCATTTCATTGTATCTCTTCTCATCGATAGTTTCGTATGGCGCCAATTGATAAACGTGATTATCGCGCGGCAAGAATGAAAGTCCTCCAACATATTCCCAATTGTTATAAATCCAGTTTCCGACCTGCAACCACTCATCATCACCAACTGAAATTGTCACTGATGGATTGTGTTCTGTGTAATTTTGTTTAACTAATTTCCAATGTTCCAACTGATCAAGCGCAGAAATATCATCCTTGAAAATTGAACCCTTTGGAGATTTCACCGGGAATTCCAATACAAATGTTGAAGCGGTGTCCTCTGTGTATCCAACCTCTGGATGATACGGAACGTTTTGGTCTTTCAACATCTTGAACAATGCGTCAGTTTTTGAAATACGAATTCTTCGAATGTAATACTGCGCGTGTCGTGGATGCATTCCTGATGCACTATCGACAACTTGTGAAGCTGTTCCAGATGGTTTTGTTGTTGTAATACAAGTTGATTCGCTAATTCCAAATTTCTTTGCGTAAATTTTGTTTGTTTTGACCGCCTCGGCTCGCAATTTTTGCAAATTTTTGGCATCTCTAACCAATTTATTATCCCACTGTCCAGTCAAAGAAACTCCGAGCAATCTTTCTGCCTCGCAATTTTCTTTCCACTCTTTTGAAAGATATGGGAATTTAGTTAATGTCGATTGGAAAGTTCCCAAAATTGTAGCGATGCGAACTTTTCTTAATAAAGTTTCCATCGTATCCTCTGCTCGAACAATAACCTCGGTTAGGTTACAGAATTGTTTTGATTGTAGAATAATTTCACCGCAAGGATTTGTTCCGAGTCCGTTAATTTTGTCACCCAAAAACTTTACTCGTCTTTCTGGCAATTGTTTGTTCAGCGATCCTCTGTTGAAGATTCCTCTTTCTCCTGAACGGCTTTCGATTAAAGCAAGCCACTCTCGCATAAATTCCTCATTTGAAGGTTTTGTTTTGTAAACTGCCGAGTTGTTTGCCATGACACGCTGTGGAGCTGTATTCCAAAATTGCCCTTGTTTTGCATCTCGCAATAGCACATCATCCAAATCAGAAAGTGAAATCATGGCCGATCGACGAACTCCACCAGAAACTACAATTTGACCAATCATACAACAAATATCGTGCACATCGATTGTAGAAAGTCTCTTGCCTTGGCGAGAAATAATTTTTGATCGAACGAATTCATGCAGCTGTCTCAATGGAGCGGGTCCAGATGATTTTCCTCCCATAGTTTTTAGACGTGCACCCTCTGGTCGAAGCAATGAATAATCCATTACGATATCCTTGCCGGCATATAATTGTCGCAATTGATAAGTCAACGAGTCTGCCCATCCCTCTTTGCTGTCAGCAATGATGTATGTTTCTGGCTTTTCACCTGTTTGTTTTGCAATTTGTGGAAGCTTCTGAACATTTTCCTCTTCGACAGAAAATCCGACTCCGGTACCACACATGGAGATGTACATAATTTCTGCAAAGTCCTCAATTTTGCTTGGCGCGATGAAAGAACAGTTGTATGCGCAGACATTTGTTGCTGCAGCAGGCTTGCCAGCAAATTGAAGTAGTCTCATTGAAGGCATTGATTCCTGATTCAAAATTGCTTCTCGAATTTCAGCATACTCTTTTTCTGATAATTTCTTGCCTGCGTTGTCTCGAACAAATTTAATATATCGATCAACTGTCTCAACATAAGTCTCTCTTCTGTTTTCTTCTTCAATCCATCGAGAGTAAGTTCGATAGTAGACCATTTCTGCCAAAGAATTTCTGAAATATTTTTTGCTTTCGTTTGCAAGTTTTTTGACTTTCTCTGGAATAGCGACCTGCTTTGCAGCACGAATTCTAGCGCGCTCTTCTCGGTACAAAATGTAATGTTTTGAAGCCTTGGTGTAGCCAGACAAAATTAATTGCTGTTCAACAATATCCTGCACTCCCTCGACTGATGGCATAAAATTTTTGAAGCTTTTCGCAACGCGAGCAATATCAGCATGAACACGATGCGCAACCATTTCTGCCTCATCGAGAGTTCCGTCATTGCTAGATACCATGGCCTTGTGAATGGCACCAACAATTTTTTCTAAATCAAAGGCAACTATTGTACCATCTCGCTTCTGAATTTTTTTAATAATTGTATTAAACTTCTTTACATTTTTTTTGGCCATGTATTTTGATTAATTTTTAATAGTGGATTATATTCTACTCCTATAAAAACAAAAAAGTTGTGGATAACTACCCGTTTTGGACACTAAAAAACATTTAAAAAAACGTGTAAAGCGGGTTCAAAATTGGAGGTTATAAAATATAGATAAAATTCCTATGAAAAGAAGGTAAAATTGTTCTGAAGATTAAAATTGTGTCACTAGGTCCCCCAATTTAATCCCATTTCTACGAACAAAACCGGAATCGACTTCTAATACAAATTTTGCAGGTTTCTTGGGCTCAAAAACTTTTGGAAATGTCTTTGGTGAAACTGCTTGTTCTATATGAACCACCTGTTGTCCCTCTGAAATCCAAATTATATCAATTGGAAATTTCATATTCTTCATCCAAATACCGTGATAGTCCGGCTCATCAAATATAAAATACATGCCATGATCGTTATCGATGTATTCCGCATCTGACAAACCTTTCTCGCGTTCAGATTTCGAATCTGCAACTTCAATTTTTATAGATGTTTCAGCAATGACGAGATAATTTTCCTGACTAAAATACTGCTTCAGTGTGTCATTGTTTTGAACAATTGCCTTAACAAAAGGTACAGATGCAAATGCAAACCAAAAAACAAAATATCCTAGTGTCGTTTTAATAAATAGTTCTGAGAATCTATTGAATGTCATTTAAATTATGGTCGATTAATCAACTCGTTGTGAATGGCGACTCGAATCCACTTCACCTCAGACTTCAAAAATGAATCGTCTCCTGCAATAAATCTCAATCCTCTTCGGAAAGTGTGATTGATGGAGCCTTTCTCTGTAATATTAAGTTCTGTGAATCGATCAGACTCACTCAATTCGTAAACGATTTTCGCTTGATGTTTTTCTGAACTATCAATGAGCTCTATTTCAAAATATTTTGGGGCCTGCATTGCAACGAGTTTATACTCTCTCCATAAACCAGTTTTATAAATTTCTTTCCAGTGAGTAATGTATTGTCCTTGTTTCTCTAGAATCTGAAATTCTGACAAATTGTTTTTTCTGTCTGCGAATTTTTCGATGTCAGAAACGAAATCATAAATATATCTAGCTGTATAATCAAAATTTGCCGAAAATTCTGTATCGATTTGCGGAGTAGCTCTCAACCCAAACAAAAAAACTAGACCCATCAGTGTGACTGCAATTCCCAGAAGAAATAATAGAGTTTTTGGCATTTGTTAAATTATACTACAAAATATATTTAATTTTTTATCTATTCAACCAAGTCACGGTTAACTGTAGGACCGTAGCGAACGAGACCCAAAGCAAATACGGAATTTGCATGTAGGCCAAAATTTTTGAATGCGGAAAAATTGCTGTAATTGCCCATATTAATGTTCCGAGTACCAATAGAATATCGATCGCGGCCAACAAATTATTTTTTAATCCGAATTGAATTGGAGTAAAAATAATGTTGAAAATTATGTTCAAAATGAACGGCAAGGCAACCCAAATGGAAATTTGTTTCTGAAAAAACATCCAGAAGACCCTGCCGAACGAGATAGCGATTAAAACGTATAAAAATGTCCAAACCGGACCAAACAAATATGCGGGCGGTGCCCAAGTTGGCTTTATCAAAGTTGAATACCAATTGTAGTTTTGCATGTGAATATTATAACAGAAAACCGCCTAGTGGCGGTCATTCTGCTCTATATAATCTAGAATTTATTTTGCAATCGCAGCCTTGAAATCTGCTCTCGCCTGTTCGATAGCTGTCTTGAAAGCTTCCTCGGCATTTTTCACTGATTCTTTTCGAGTGTTTGCCAATTCCTGAATGTCTTCTTTAACAGATTGATTAGTTCTTTCATCTCGGAATTTTGTGTGAGCTGCCTGAACGTCTGCACGGAATGAAGCCTGTACAGTAGCGCTGGAAATTCCTGCTGCACAATCTGCCTTGGCGTCAGCGATTGCTGCATCAACAGCTGATTTTAATGCGATAACATTTCCTCCAACAGTTTCTAATTTTCCACCAATCAAAGCATCAACACCGTCTCGGAAAGTTTTGATTGCAGAATCGATTGATGATCGTCTTGCCTCAACAGCTGATTTCATCGCAGTTTGAAAAGCTGTTACTGCGGCCTTCTTGGCGTCGGTGTCGGCCTTGCTAGCGAGTGTTGTCAATCGCTCGTCTTGTTTTGCATCCTTACCTGCTCGCATCTCGCCTTTCTTTTCATCGCGAGCCAATCTCTTCTCCAAAAGTTTTCCATCTTTTATTCCCTTCTTCTCGTCAAACTTTTTTGTTTTTTCTGATAATTGAGCGACTATTTTTTGTCCGGCTGATTCAATGTTTGTACAAAAGTTTGAACCTTTTTCTCGTTTCATCTGTACTGGTTCCATCTCGGCGAATCCAACAAATGGAGCTGTCAAAAGTCCGAAAATCGCTAAACTAAATATTGTTTTACTAAATTGTGTTTTCATATGAATAATTTTTTATATCGTTATATGTTTGTAATTGATCGTTAATTGCCATTTCTTCTTCTGATTCGCTCGCTGCGATTAAACTCTCTGCGGAAGATTCTTCAATCATCTCCGTGATAATCGAATCTATAACTTCTTCTATTGACTGATTTTCGATCAGCGCAACCTCTTTTCTGTCGGGAGAAATCACGAGCATTAGTGCGACTGCAATTACCGCCACCGGCACACCGAAGGAAAGAAACTTTTTCAGAAAAAATTGCGAACGTAAACCTGTTGAAGGAATTGACTCCCTCATTTTATTACTACGCTCTGCCTCCGAATTTGTGACACTTTTCATCACATTATCGAAAAGGCGTCGCGGAGGAACAATGTGCGAGAGACGATTCTGTATTTCTTTTTCTGTTTCGTTTTGCATTTTTTAGAAATTATTGCTCTTTCTAATAATAGATTCGATTTTGCCAATTGCGCGAGAATATATTTGCCGGGCGTTGTCAGAAGTGATTCCGAGCGTCTCTGAAATTATTTTGTAATCCATATTTCCCGCCAATCTCATGGAAATTATTTCCTGCTCTGTGTCGGTGAAATCAGCAAGAATGCTTTTTACAAATTCGATGTCCTGGTTTGTAATAGCATTCTCTTCTGGGTTTGGTTCTTCCGCCGGAACATCGCCAATTTCGTCTAGACTGTCGTGAATATTTTTCTTCGAGCGCCAATGATCGATCAAAGAATTGCGAGCGATAGTGAACAAAATTCTTTTGGCATGCAATTCATTGTTGGGGATGTTGCCAGACGTCATGAACTTTAAAAAAATTGTCTGAGTTAAATCAGAAGACAATTCGCCGTCGCGTGTTCTGAAAAAGATGTAGCGGAAAAGCGGCGTGAAATATTCTCGATATAACGTCTCGTGGTGTATGCTCATAATTCGGGCCATGCCCCACAGTATTATAACGGATTATGAAGTTTTTTGTGACAGTTAGAGGGT
>CAZHOL010000013.1:0-15655 GCA_964534415.1 uncultured Candidatus Saccharibacteria bacterium
CTTTCTCCCCTCTAAGATGAGCGCGACAATAGTCTGATAATCGCTCTGAACATCTGTGCCAGGTATGGTTTTGCGTTCCTGATTCATTACCTGAGTCACTTCGGCCCGCACAAGTTCGAATTTGTCCTGCAAAATTTCTTGCGAATGAATTTTTGAAGGGATAGTGTAAAGCAATATGAGTGCGAATGCAATAAATCTAAGGTATTTATTCATTAGAATATTTTATCACAAAATTTGTCTGATTCTAAACATTTTGCTATCATTTCCCTATTCCCCTGTAGCTCAGCTGGTAGAGCAATCGACTGTTAATCGATTGGTCGTAGGTTCGAACCCTACCGGGGGAGCAGTATTTCTCTTTACAGACTTCCTCTCATTTGATTATAATTATAGTTAGAAAGGAGGTTGAAATGAAAGACGGCGATGACAACTACGACAGCGAAGATGTCAGCCAAGACAAGGAAGCTGACGTCATGTCGAGCGGTGGCGGTGGTCCTGACCACCCCTCACAAGATAACGACTAACCAAGGTTGGTCGCCCCCCCCCTAGATAATAACCAAAACTAGGGGCCTTTTTTATTTCCACAACAAAATAATGCTGCCTTTTTATTTGTGGATAATTCTTGAATTTTTGTACAGAAGGCGTAGTATTAATATCAGGACAGAAAGGAGGATACAAGTATGCACGAAATAGTCGTAAAAGTCTTTGACAGAAAGGGATATATTAACGAGCAATATCACCAAGCCCAGTCACAAGAAAATATTTACTTTACGGCAATTACAAACAATATCCCCTATGGCGTAAAAATAGATCTCGACACATTAATGCTTCACTTCGCAATGTTCGGAGGAGGAAAATGGTATGCCGAAAACTTTAAACAGAGATTTACAATACCAAGAGAAATACGAGTAATCGAGCCTGATTTAATGGATGAGCCAGACGATCAATACTTTGCTCGAGGACTAGATCGAATCGCCTCGTGATTTACGGGGCGATTTTTTCTATTACAAATTTACCCCCGCCCAAACCGCAACAATCGCCGCCGTCTCTCCTCTCATAACTAATTTGCCAAGTGAAGATATTTTGCAATTCATTTTTTGCGCGATATTTATTTCATCATCAGAAAATCCCCCCTCTGGTCCGATGAAGATATTAATTTCATCGTCTTTCGTTTCATCCTTGAAATTATTAGTTGCATTTAAATCGAAAATGTATGTCGGCGCCTTTTTTGAAGCAGATTCAACCGCGACGAGATAATCCTGGATCTCGGCAACGGTGGGAATTATTGCACGACCAGATTGTTCTGCTGCTTCCTTCACAATTTTTTGCAATCGATCCATTCGCAGATTCTGCTTTATTGTCCTATCGGTTGTGATTGGAATTATCTTTGTTGCTCCTACCTCAACAGCCTTCTGCACGACCAATTCAAAATTTTCTTTTTTCAAAATTGCGCAATATAAATTTACTTTTCGTCTTAATTCATTTTCGTTCAAAGTTTTGCCGGCGAGGGCGACCTCAATTTCATCATTTAAAATCTTTGTAATAGTCGCGAGCGATTCGTAACCTGTGCCGTCGCATAACATGACACGTTCACCCGTTTTGAATCGCAGAACATTAATCCACTGATTTAGTGTTTCTTTGTCGCTAATTGCAAATGTGGCCTCGTCCAAATTGAATATCGGGCTTATAAAACGGTGTATTTTCATATTATTTATTATATCAAAATCTATGCTATCATCTATTTATGAAAAAGCACATCATTACAATTGCAGGTAAGCCTGGTAGCGGAAAATCTTCGACCGCGAATATTTTGGCGGAAAAATTGGGATATAAAAGAGCTTCTACCGGAGATTTCATGCGACAAATCGCGATTGACCGCGGTATGAGTTTGGATGAATTAACAAAATTATCAAAAGATGACAAGTCGGTTGATGTTGAGCTCGACGAATACAATAAAAAAATTGCAAATGAGGAGAACATAATTCTCGACGCGCGTCTCGGTTTCTATTTCATACCCGAATCATTCAAAATATTTCTCGAAATAGACCACAAGGTAGCAGCGAAAAGAATTCTGCTTAATACCGCAAAAAATCCTTTGCGAAAAAGTGAAGCTCGTTACGAATTCACTTCAGAAGAATCGGTCGCGAAATCAATCGACACCAGATTAGCGATTGAAAGAATTCGATATGCAAATTTATACGGAATAGACGATCACACAGCACACGAAAATTTTGATCTTGTAATTAATACAAGCGCACCAGAATACGACGAACAAATCGAAAAAGTTGTAGAAAAAATACAAGAGGAATACGAGAAGTGGCTTCAGAAATAATGTGCGTCTGAGAGGACTTGAACCTCCACACCTTGCGGCACAGCCACCTCAAGGCTGCGTGTATACCAATTTCACCACAGACGCGTACAGGAGAATAATATCAGAAAAAATATTAATTTCCAGTATCGTATTTCTCTAGATAGGTTGTCATTTGTCTATTAGTTTGAATGAAAGTTGCGCGTCTTGGAAATTCTTTTAGCTGTCTAGCTCCTATGTATGTAGCGGTACTTCTCAATGCACCCTGCAGATCCTGTAAAAAGTTATGCAAATCCCCTTTGTGCGGGATCAAAGTATATCTGCCCTCGCTGGCTCTGTGACTGTCTTTTTTTCCATAGTATTCTGTCATCGCCTTGTTCGATGAAGATCCGAAAAATTCCTTGAATTTTTTTCCATCTTTTTCAATTGTCTCACCACCACTTTGTTCAAATCCAGAAAACATCGAGCCACACATTACAAAGTCTGCACCCCCACAGAAAGCTTTCGCAATGTCTGAAGTAAATTGAATTCCGCCATCTGCAATTATCCTCCCAACACCTCTTTTGTTTGCAATTCCATGCGCAGCATCTGAACATTCAATTACAGCAGAAAGTTGCGGATAACCAACCCCAGTCATTCTACGAGTAGTACACACTGCACCAGGTCCGATTCCAATTTTCACAATGTCGGCACCAGCGAGAACAATCTCCTCTGTCATCTCGTTAGTGACAACATTTCCAGCTATGATGATATGTTCGGGAAACATCTTTCTAACTTTGCGCACCGCTTCTAGAAATCTCTGCAGATATCCGTTTGGAACATCAATACAAATGAACGAAAAATTTTTCATCAAACCTTTTTTCTTCATCTCTGACAATTTTTTAAAGTCCTCATCTCTGATGCCTAGCGTATAGCAAATGTAATCTGGGTTTTTGAATTTTTTAAAGAATTTAGAATAGTCAGCAACGGAATAGAATTTGTGAAAAGTAGTTATGATTTTATACTTCGATAGAATTTCTGCCATTTCAAAAGTTCCGCATGTCGCCATGTTTGCCGTCATGATTGGTAGCCCAGTCCAAGTTTTAGGTGAATGATAGAAATTAAAGGTTCTCTCAAGAGCAACATCTTTTCTAGATTCTAGGGTACTGCGTTTCGGTCGGAGAAGAACGTCCTGATAATCCAACTTTATATCTTGTGAAATTCTCATGTGACTATTTTATCCTATTTCAAAATACATTGCCTGATTGACAAAACAATGTTTTATATGTTAACTTTCACTAATAGAAAGGAGTTCTTCATGAAGAAAATCACGGTCAAGAGTGGTCCGAAACTGATCTCACCGCTGACAAAATATCCGTTCCGGGACGTCCGGAAAAAGCGTCGTCAAGAAAACGCACTTATTGTAATATTTTTTATTGCTGTTTTCCTGATAGGTTGCATTCTTGTCGCAGGGCTTTGCATTGAGCAATCCTGAATCAGATTGCGCAACGGCTCGATCCTGTGAGCCGTTTTTTATTGGCCCTTATATTTTTTATATACTTTTATTCTGTTTAGCTCTTTATCAATCAACTCTTGATATTGTTCAAAATTATCATCGCCCTCTATTTCTTCCATCGCTTTTTCGGCACGTGACAAAGCTTCCTCTGCCCTGTACAAATCCAAGTCAGTAATTTTTTCTGAACGAGAAACCAAAACTATTACTTCTGTTGAAATATTATTCTTCAAGTCTGCGGGCCTGATTTCAACAATACCAGATGCAACCACAATAGGTGTGAGGTTTTTTTCACCTTCTTTTCTATACTTTAATTCTCCCGCACGGATAATCGAAACCAACGGAGAGTGATTCGGCAAGATTGTTATTTCACCAGATTCAGTCGGCACAACAACTTCCATAACCGAATCCTGCAATACGGTCTTCTCTGGAGTTAAAATTTTCAGATTGATAATATTTGTCATTTTATTTTTTATTCTTTTCTTCGTGGTCTTTGATTACATCTTCGATGCTTCCCTTCATATAGAATGATTGTTCGTGAATGTGATCATATTTTCCAGCCAAAATTTCTTTGAAGCTTCTGATAGTGTCCTCTTTCTTCACATATACTCCTGACACTCCGTTGAATTGAGCCGCAACCCGAAATGGTTGCGACAAAAACTTCTGAATTTTTCGCGCGCGAAATACTGTCATTTTATCTTCATCAGACAATTCGTCCATACCGAGAATAGAGATGATTCCCTGCAAATCCTTGTAGCGTTGCAAAATTCTCTGCACACCCTGAGCGACTTCATAATGCTCGGCTCCAACAATGTTTGCGTCGAGAATTGTTGAGCTAGAATCGAGAGGGTCAACAGCTGGATAAATTCCAATCTCAGTCAATGCACGATTCAAAACGACGGTTGAATCTAGATGTGTAAAGGTCGTAGCAGGTGCAGGGTCAGTGAGGTCGTCAGCGGGAACATATACAGCCTGAACGGATGTAATGGAACCATTTTTAGTAGAGGTAATTCTTTCTTGTAAATTTCCCATCTCTGTCGCAAGAGTTGGTTGATATCCAACAGCACTCGGCATTCGTCCGAGCAACGCTGACATCTCTGAACCTGCCTGTGTAAATCTGAAAATGTTATCGATGAACAACAGTAAATCTTTACCTTCAGTATCTCGAAAATGTTCCGCCATTGTCAGAGCAGACAAAGCAACGCGAGCACGCGCACCCGGAGATTCATTCATTTGTCCAAAAACCAAACAAGTCTTGTCCAAAACTTTAGCCTCTTTCATTTCTTTGTACAGATCGTTTCCCTCTCTGGAACGCTCACCGACTCCAGCAAAAACAGAATACCCTCCATGCTCGCTCGCAATGTTGTTGATGAGCTCTTGAATGATGACAGTTTTTCCAACGCCGGCACCACCGAACAACCCAACTTTTCCTCCTTTCAAGAATGGACAGATGAGGTCGATAACTTTCACACCAGTTTCGAGAATTTCTGTCTTTGTTGATTGCTCTTCAAATTTTGGGGAAGGTCTATGAATTGGATTTTTCTTATCGTTTGAGTAAGGCATTTTGTCTATCGGATTTCCCACCACATCAAACATTCTGCCAAGAACAGATTCGCCAACAGGAACAGAAATTGGGGCCCCAGTGTCGGAAACCTCTTGTCCTCTCACCAGACCGTCGGTGGTAGTCATGGCGATTGTTCTCACCTCATTTTGTCCCTTGTGTTGATTGACTTCGAGAACAACATTTACGCCTGCCCCATTTGTGACAGTGAGAGCGTTGTATATGTCGGGCAATTTTCCCTCGAATTTTACATCGACTACTGGTCCAATAATTTGTGTGATTTTTCCTTTGTTCATGTTTTTAATTTTTATTTAAAGCTTCTGCCCCTGCGATAATTTCCGCGACCTCCTGCGTAATGTTTGCCTGGCGTGCCCTGTTAAATGTTAATAATAAATCCGAAACCAATTCTGTCGCGTTATCGGTGGCATTTTTCATCGCCACCATTCGCGAGCTATGCTCGGACGCGAGAGACTCGAGCATAATTTGAAGTAGAACATCATTGAGAAGTGTTGGTATGACTTTTTCTAGAACTCGTGCCTCTGAAGGTTCAAAAATATAAAGCGAAGAGACTTTTTTATCCGCATCATCCACCTCGACATGATCGCTGATGAAGTTTTGCGTTGCCTTTATACTTACCGGCAATAGTTTTCTCGCTATTGGTTGATAATTTAATCTCTTCACGAATTCCGTGTAAATTGCAACCACTCTTTTATATTTCCCCGTCTCCAAAAATTGTCGCATCAAAAATTTTCTGAGTGAGATGACTTCTTCAATAGAAATTTCTTCACCGAATTCATGAAAGCTTGCGACGATTTTGAATCTGTTTCTGTTTGCAATTTTTTCAGCCTGCTTTCCAATTGTCACAACCTCGATGTTACCGCCGTGCTTCATTTTGTATTGATGAACCAATTTTGATACGTTCATGTTGTATGAACCACACAAACCCTTGTTTGAAGCAAACACTACCAGCAAAGTTGCTTCGCCTGCCCCCAATTCTAACAACGGATGTTCAATCTCTCTTTCTTTAGCCAAGGTTTTCAAAATAGCCAAAGCATATTTCGCATATTCTTTTGAACGCAACGACAAGTCGACCGCCTTTTTCATTTTTGCAATTGAAACCATCTCCATAGTTTTAGTAATTTTTTTAATATTACTAATCGAGGTGATTTTTTGTTTAATTGTTTTAATTTGCGTCGCCATAATTATTTTTTACTTTGCTTGAATTCTGAAATTGCATCGTGCAATTGCTGTTTCAATTCGTCTGTCCAATCTTTTTCGAGCGCGGTCATTAAATCTTTTTTTGAAGCGTCCAGAAAAGCGTGCAGCTCAATTTCCCAATTTCTAATCGCAGCCTTCTCAACATCATCCAGGAATCCATTATTCACCGCAAAAATACTTGCAACCTGTTTTGCAACTGGCACCGGAGCATATTGTGGTTGTTTTAAAACTTCAACTGTTTTTGCTCCACGGTCCAAAATCTTTCGGGTCTCTGGATCCAAATCAGAGTCAAATTGAGAGAAGCTTTCCAATTCACGATATTGCGCGAGTGACAATTTCATCGGACCAGCATTCTTCTTCATCGATTTAATTTGAGCGGACCCTCCGACACGAGAAACTGAAAATCCGACGTTAATGGCCGGCTTTATTCCCTTGTAGAACAAACTGGACTCGAGGAAAATTTGTCCGTCAGTAATTGAAATTACGTTTGTTGGAATATACGCTGAGATGTCGCCACCTTGCGTTTCGATAATTGGCAGTGCTGTTATGGATCCGCCACCCGCTTCGGCATTTCGACGACATGCACGCTCGAGCAATCGTGAGTGCAAATAGAAAACGTCTCCGGGATAGGCTTCACGACCAGGTGGACGTCGCAACAATAGAGAAATTTCTCGATATGCGTTCGCGTGTTTTGAAAGGTCGTCGTAAATAACTAAAACATCTTCGCCTTTTTCCATAAAATATTCCGCGATGGCGACTCCAGAATATGGCGCGAGATACAAAAGCGAAGCATTGTCTGAAGCACCGGCCAAAACCACAGTTGTGTATTCCATCGCTCCGCGCTTTTCCAATTCACTAACAACGCGCATAACTTTGGATTTCTTCTGTCCGATTGCAACATAGACACATTTTACTCCTTTGCCCTTCTGATTGATGATTGTATCGATTGCAAGCGCAGTTTTTCCGGTTTGTCTATCACCAATTATCAACTCTCTCTGTCCTCTACCAATTGGAACTAGAACGTCGATGACTTTCACTCCAGTTTGTAAAGGCACATCAACAGACTGTCGATCCATGACACCAGCGGCAACCCGCTCGATGAACATTTCTTTTTCGCCACGAATTGCTTCGCGTCCATCCTGTGGCACGAGTAACGGATCTACAACACGTCCGAGAACTTCATCAGAAATATTTATGGACAAAATTTTTCCAGTTCTCTTGACCTTGTCACCCTCGCGTACTTTCGTGAAGTCTCCCAAAATAATCGCACCAATTGTGTCCTCCTCGAGGTTCAATGCCAAACCATACAAATTTTCTGAAAAATATATCATCTCGGATGACATACATCCCGACAATCCAGAAATTTTTGCGATTCCATCACTTACGGAAACAACAATTCCGAATTCTGTCGATTCTACTCCACCTTCAAACCCCTCAATTTTATCTTTCAGCTTTTTTATAATTGTATCTACTGACATATTTTAATTTGCGATTAATTCATCTTTTAATAACTTCAACTGATTTTTAATGCTGGCATCATAAATGAAACCCTTATACGTTGCCACAAAACCTCCAATTAAATCTGCATTTATTTTTTTAGCCATTTTTTTTGGCTCACCAAATTTTTTATGAATTTTTTCTAAAATACTTTTGTCATGTTCATCTGCAATTTCAATATCAAGTGTCTCGAATGAAACATCCATGTTATGAAGCCTCTCGAGGTGAGCAACTATTTGCGGCAACAGATTCATTAATCCCTCATCTCGTAAATACTCGACTAAAATATCTGCCAAATTATTATTGACTCGATTTTTTTCGAGCATCACTTTATAGAATGATATTGCTATTTGTCTTGATGAAATCATATTTATATTTTTGCTTCAAAAGTATTTAGCGACTTCGAAATGATTTTTTCTTTTTCTGTTTTAGATAGATTCTCTTTCAAGACTTTCTCTACTCCAAACAAAATCATATCCGACAACTCTCTTTCAACTTTTTTTTCCATTTTCTTCTTTTGCTCTTCTAATTCTTTTTGGCCGTCTTTCAAAATGTTCTTTTTTGCTTTCTCTGCCTCAATTTCGGATTGAGAAATTATTTTGTCTCCGCTTTTCTGTGCATCACCAATAATTTGATTGGCTTTGCTTTTCGCTTCATCAATTTTTTGTTTTTTAATTTCCTCTGCCTTGATCAAATCTTCGCGAGCTTTTTCTGCGTCATTGAGGCCCTGATCAATTTTTTGCTGCCGCTCATTGATAACCCTGAAAATCGGCTTGAACGCAAATTTCTTGAGAATTAGGAAAATAACAACAAAGTTAAAGAGGTTTGCTAGAGCAACCTGCCAATCGAAACCAATTTTTCCTAAAATTTCTAACATATTTTATAACAAGAAGAATGCAACGAACGCATAAATGGCAGTTGATTCTGCGAGTGCGACTCCAATAATCATCTTTGGGAATATGTTGTTTGCCGCATCAGGATTTCTTCCAATCGCCTCTAATGCTTTACCAATAATGTAACCTTCACCCAAAGCTGAACCTGCCATAGCGATTGTCATTGTAATTGCTTTGGCTATTAATCGTGCTGACTCTAAATTATCCATAAAAAATAAATTAATCTAATAAATGCAAAATTAAAATTTTGCTCTCTCAATTCTTTCGATGAAAAAATTGAAGGAGCAAGATTCTATTTGGCGGGCTCCTCTTCCTTCAGAGCTAACATATAATACGAAGTTACAAGAGCACCAAAAACTATTGCCTGCACAATTCCTGATAGCAATGACATAGCAGACCACGCAATCGGCACAAAATATGCGAAAGCTCCGAGCATAAGCGCAGCAAGAACTTCACCAGCATACATGTTTCCAAAAAGACGAAGCGAAAGAGAAATAACTTTGGCAATTTCACCTACAATATCCAACAGGCCGATCGCAAAATCAATTAAAGCCATTAAACCATCACCGATACCCTTTTTAAATCCCTGAAAAATTTCTTTGAACTTGAAAAACTTTCCAATGTGGCCAATTACACCCCAATCCTTGGCTGAAATAATATTAAGTACAACAACACAACCAACGGCTAAACCGAATGTTGTGTTGAAATCTGTTGTTGGAGAACGAAAGATTGGCGCACCATTAAATGTAATTGATGTTAATCCTGGAATCATTCCGATTAGGTTCGAAATAGCAACATAGACAAAAATCGTTGCGACCAGCGGGAAAATATATTGAGCGTTTTTTATATTTCCGGTAATCTGTGAAATTAACCCAAGCATTGCCTCGACAATCATTTCGATAAAAGTCTGCGTTTTATTCGGTCGGTGTTGAAACTTTCTAATACTGAAATAACAGACGAGTGAAAGTAAAATTAATATGAGCAGAGAAAGTAGTGTGGTGTTTGTGATCTTGAATCCGCCGATGGATAGGATAGTGTCTGGGTGTATTGAAGTTAGTTCGCGGTCAAGTCTAAACATAAAATTACTTTTTAATATTTTCTAATTCTCGCGCCTGTTTGATTTGTGCGTTTAGGTCATTAAGAATTCTATTTTGCTTTTTATATTTCATTGCGACGATAAACCATGAAAAAACAAAAGATACGAAAAGAAAAATAGCGCTCCAATTCATGTCTGTGTTGGTGGCGCTAAATCTTTTTGCAAAATAGACAGCAATTACGGCAGGAATTCCAAAAATAAAAATCATTTCAAACATCAGCCAAAAAATCCTAGTAGTGAAGGCATCTCTTTTCTGTTCTAGTTCTTTGAGGTTCATATCCCATTTAAAGGAATATTATAGCAAAAGGCACAGAAATTCTCAAAATCATCACGATGTATCTACATTTGACATATCAAAATAATTAATGTAGTGTCTTAGCTGAACTGTTCACAATTATAAAAACGAGGAGAGCACAATGAATTCAACAGACAGTGTGAGACTTTTCAAAAAAGAGCTGAAGCGCATCAAAAGATTTGCGAATCAGGTTTACGCCTGCATCAACTTCAGCCAAAATGATGACATGGCCCTGCGCACCCAAGTTGTTGCGGCGTGTCTGTTCAAAAGAACACCGAAGATGAAAACTCCGCCTCGGGAACTCGGTGATGACCAAGAGCAAGAGTTCTATCTTCGGCTCATCGAGGCCGAGACACCGAGTGATATCATTCCGATTATCAAGTTGCTCGGAGTCGGCACTGAGATGTGGCGGGCAGCAGTCCGTCGCCTGAAGAACATGCTGATGAATAAAGATGGCTGGGCTTAACCCACTCGCTTCATTCTCACCCGGACGCTTACACGCGTCCGGCTTTTTATTTACACTCCCCTCTTTCAATATTCAAATTAACTTCCTCAAATCCAGTGCTTTTGAAAAGCGTGACGAATTGTTTTCGCAAATTTTCTGAAGCCGTCTCGAAAATTCCCGACTCACATGCGGCTTGACGAATCTTTTGCTCAGCAAGGACGCGTGTTTCGGTTTCCAAGTTTGGGTCGCCCTTGGTCAACCATCCTAGTTTTCGATCATACACCCTAGTTTTTTCTCCGTCTAATTTCGTCACCAAAATTTCTGATGCTGGCAATTTTACATTTAAAACTTGCCCACTTATGTCTATGTCGTCTGCGGTTACTTTCGATAAATCAAAACCAGCAATCACCTGCCCATGGGCAATCAACAATATCCTATCTCCAAACAAAATATTTTGAAGTAAATTTCCGGCGCTACCAGCTTCAATAATTTTTTCAATGTTGAATGATGCCGTTTCAATTCTATTCAAAGAAGTTATTTCATGGACCACAGCGGACTGATCGGCGTTAAAAAACTTTTTAAATCCAAACATGTTTGAATATTTAGAAAGTGAAGCGACAAGAATAATAATTACGACAGCAATTAGAATAATTTTTTTCATATATTAATAATATAAGATCGCAATGATTAGTCAAAAGTTTTTGACTAATTTGAGTGAATGTAGTAAAAATTAGGGCTGAGGTTCTAGTTCAACAAAACAGGAGAAAAGTCATGGCTAAAAAGCAGAGAGAGGACATTGTTGTCCTCAGAGTCAAGAAAACTGCATATCAAAAAGCGGCAGAAAATTGGCAATTTTCCAGGACCCCACAGGAAACCAGCGCCCGCTTGATTGAGTGGATTGCTGTCTGTGAAACTCAGACCGAGCTCGATTCGATCTGGCTTCACTTGACCAAGGCGCGCGAGAAAGACGCTTTTCATCGCAGAATGGCTGAAATTAAAGAACGTGAGAAAGCGAAGCGAAAATTTCTTTCTCTCGTTCCAGAATGACCCAGACCATTGGGCCCTGCCCCGCGCAGAATGCGCGGGGCTTATTTATTTCTTTTAAAACTTCACAACAACCCCTAATCACGCTAATATAGAATATATGCAAAAGAAAACAGAGCTTTATTTCCTTTTAGGATTATTAATAGTTATCGCGGTATTAACTTTCTTCATTTACAAACCATTCATTTACGTACTATTTCTCGCCGTAGTCGTCGCAACAATCTTTCAGCCAATATATAAAAAAGCTCTGAAAATCTCCAAAAATAAAGCGAGCCTAGCTTCACTATTATCAACACTGTTTGTCCTCCTAATCGTGATCATACCTGTCAGCTTAATTGCGACACAAATACTTCGCGAATCAACTTCACTATACTCATATATTTTAGAAGGAAACGCCACAATTTTTTCCGAGGGCGCACATCAATCAATTTCAAAACTAAAAAACTCATTGCCAATTTTGCAAAATTTGGATTTGGACTTGAATAAATATGCCGAGCAGTTTTTAAACTGGTTATTGCCATATTGGGGCTCACTATTTTCTAACTTGATTAAAATTACAACCGGTACTTTTATCTTTTTGATTGCACTTTACTATATGTTTAAAGACGGCGAAAAACTAAAACTTGCGATACGTGAAATGAGTCCACTTAAAGACTCTTACGATAATACAATCTTCAAAAAAATGGAGAACGCTATCAATTCGATAATTAAAGGAAGCCTCATCATTGCAATCATTCAAGGATTCGTAACTTCAATTGGTTTTCTAATTTTTGGAGTACCTAGCGCATTCCTCTGGGGCACAATCGCATCAATTACTGCCCTTATTCCGAGCGTCGGTACCAGTTTAGTAGTCGTGCCAGCAATAATTTATCTATTTTTCAGCGGAAGCTTGTTGCCAGCAATTGGATTAGCTATTTGGGGATTCTTTGCGGTCGGTCTGATTGATAACTTCCTCGGACCAAAATTGGTTGAGCGTGGAATTAAAATTCATCCATTCTTAATTTTGCTTTCGGTATTAGGTGGATTGTCTCTGTTTGGACCTATAGGATTCATAATTGGGCCTGTCGTGTTGAGTCTACTTTTCACCTTATCAGTTATATATTCAGAAATAATTCACCAGCAAATATAGTATGCAAAAAATAATTTTTTCCGTATTGATTTTGATTCTTGTTGTCTTTGCATTTAAAAACGATAATGCCGAGACAATTAAAATTATTAAAGTTAACAATTTCGAGGAGTGCGTTTTGGCTAGCTATCCAATTCAAGAATCTTATCCGAGAAAATGTATCGATGGCGAAGAAAATTCCTTCACAGAATATATCGGAAACCAAATTGAAAAAAAAGATTTGATCACTGTCGAAACCCCTACCCCAAACCAAAGTGTTGCAAATAAATTTGAGATTCGTGGAAAAGCGCGAGGTTTTTGGTTTTTTGAAGCTTCTCTACCTGCGCGAATTCTAGATCAAAACAAAAAAGAGGTCTTCGTCTTTTCTATTGAAACAACAGACGAATGGATGACAGAGGAATTTGTTAATTTTGAGAAAGTGGTTGATTTGGGAACTTCAACAGTTCCTCAAAAGGGATATCTAGAAATAATGAAAAGCAATCCATCAGATTTAAGCGAGAACAACGACTCACTCATCATTCCTATTTCATTTTCAAATAATTTTGTCGAAACTCAGACGGAAGTCGTTCAATAGAATAGCGTAGCATTGTTCGCGGCATTTTCGATGCGAATTTATTTAAAAATTTTATCAGAGTCTGTTCTGTATTTTTACCAACTTCGCGCAACATCCAACCGCAAGCTTTGTGAATTAAATCGTGTTTGTCAGTCATGAGAATTTCTATGATTTTCAATGTGTCGTCGAATTGGCCGGCCCTGATCAGAGCGTAAGTCGACACAATTGCAATTCTGCGTTCCCATAGATTTTTTGATTTTACTAATTTATACAAAATCTTATTATCGTTTCCGCGAACAATCCAATCACCTAAAATATATGGCGCAGACAAGTCAACCAAATCCCAATTATTTACTCCGCGCAGGTTAGATAAATAAAACTTCACAATCTTTTTTCTCTCAGAATCGTTTTCTGACTTTTCATATTGCATCACCAATATTTCGAGAGCAGTCAGGCGATGTTCGTGAATTTTGCTTTGTAAAAGCTTTTTCAAAACATCTAGTGACGCTGTTTGAAATTTCTTGGCGATTTGTCTTTGCTCTGGTACGGTCAGACCGATGAAAATATCTCCCTCACCGTATTGACCTTTTTCGGTTTTGAAAAATCGCTGGCAAATCGCCGCTTTTTCTTTACTACTTTTTGCTTTTAGAGCTTTAACTATCGATGTATACATTTACCTATAATACCACATTGGAAATGTTGACAAAACTTTACAAATTGATAGTCTATTTGTCGGAGTCTTAGCTCAGAAAGTGAATAGTGCCGGGCTCTTGCGAGTTGCCCGCGGAAAACACTATTCACAAATGAGAGCGCCCCGTTAATGGGGAGGTTCGTCGGTGACAAACCCGACAGACTCCGCCAATCTGATGCGTGTGTAGCTCAACTGGATAGAGCATGCCCACACTTCGGGCAAGGTTGCAGGTTCAACTCCTGTCATGCGCTGTTCTTCCCCGCCGGTCACCATGACCGGCGTTTTTATTTATAAAAAAAATTTGATATTATTTTCTCATGACAAAACCACTAATCATAGACGTCAGAAGCGCTGATGAATTTTCATCCGGTCACAAAGAAAACGCCATTAACATTCCCATTCAGGACTTGGACAATTCGAGCTTTATCCAAGAACTTCACAAAGATACACCTATTCAAGTCTACTGTCACTCTGGTGGTCGTGCAGAAATGGCTAAAAGAGTTCTCGAATTTCGTGGTTTTACGAATGTAGAAAATCTAGGTGGATTTAATTGATCAAACTATTCCCCGTCATCACTGTGGGTTTTTTCAAATTCATCATTTGTAAAATTGTTGGAGCCAAATCAGCAAGACTTCCATCGTGCAAAGTCACTGATTCATCAGTAACAATACATGGCACAGGGCTGAGAGTATGCGCAGTATGTTTATCTCCCGTTACAGGATCGATATTTAATTCTGCGTTTCCATGATCAGCGGTAATAACGGCAACTCCCCCTTTCGACTGAATAGCTTCGACAAATCTTTTCAGATTTTTATCAACCGTCTCAATTGCAATTTTAATTGCGGGAACATTCGCGGTGTGCCCAACCATGTCTGGGTTGGCGTAGTTTATGAAGATAAAGTCTGCACCGCTTTCGACTCGCTTGATTGCCTCGTCAGTGATTGCTTCTGCGCGCATTTCAGGCGCTTCGTCGTGCGTTTTCACATCCTTGCGACTAGCGAGCAAAACATGTTCTTCGCCCTTGTGCGGTTCTTCTTTTCCACCGTTCAAAAAATATGTAGCATGTGGGAATTTTTCAGTTTCCGCGATGTGGGCCTGTGTCAAACCAGCGAGTGAAATTTCATTTGCGAGTGTCGTCTCAATTTTGTTCGGCTCAAAGACAACTTCAACATCAAATTTTTTGTCATATTCAGTCAAAGTCGCAATAAAAAGATTTTTCTCCGCCTTCATTTCCAAAATTTTTGAAAGCAACATTCGTGCACGGTCTGCTCTGAAGTTCATCACGATTATTGCGTCACCTGTTCCGATTTCGCTTCTTTGCAAAACGAAAGGTTCAATGTGTTCGTCGCTTTTGCCGGCGGCGTGTTGTTTTTTAACTTCATCAATTGCGTCTGTGGTAATCGCGGTGTCGTCGCCTGTAGAAATTAATTTCATAAATC
>CAZHOL010000014.1:0-8897 GCA_964534415.1 uncultured Candidatus Saccharibacteria bacterium
GAGAACCGCCTGGGTAGTACGACCGCAAGGTTAAAACTCAAAGGAATAGACGGGGGCTTGCACAAGCGGTGGATCATGTGGCTTAATTCGTAGGTAAACGAAGAACCTTACCAAGGCTAGAAATCTAATTGAAATCCCTCTGAAAGGAGGGACCCCGCAAGGCAATTAGACAGGTGATGCATGGCCGTCGTCAGTTCGTGGTTTGAATTGTTCCCTTAAGTGGGGTAACGAACGCAACCCTCGTCGTGTGTTGTAAGTATCACACGAGACTGCCCTCGCTTTTGTATTCAAGTTGGAAACTTTTCCAATTTGGATTGAATACAGGAGCGAGGGAGGAAGGCGAGGATGACGCCAGGTCCGCATGTCCCTTGACGCCTTGGGCTGCACACGTGATACAATGGGTATGACAGAGGGACGCAATATCGTAAGATGGAGCAAATCCCAAAACTTACCCCCAGTTCGGATTGAGGTCTGCAACTCGACCTCATGAAGCCGGAATCGCTAGTAATCGTAGGTCAGCCATACTACGGTGAATACGTTCTCAAGCCTTGTACTCACCGCCCGTCACATCAAGGGAATTGGGAGTACCCGAAATTTCAACTCGTTTGAAATAACGGTAAATTCAATGACAGGGATGAAGTCGTAACAAGGCACGGGTAGCGGAAGCTGTTCGTGGATTAATTCAAGTGAAGCACGTTTGTTGGACTTCGGTCGCAACAAACTTATTGTCGATTTATGTGTCTCGATCGAGCACGTAAGAGGGATCGTAATACCTCTAAATAGTACGTGACATTATGGAAAGTCATAATGACAGTTCGGAAAGACGAATAATAAAAAGAGGCAAGATAAAGCATATTATTGAAAAGTTGTCAGATGAAAAAACAGGGATTAATATCTCTGTTTTTTCTTTTGTCTTAAAACTTCACAGAGAAAATTTGAATATGAGATATAATGATTTCGTTATTACTAATCACAATCAAAATGAAATCAATTAAATTATTCGCAACTTTATTAATTTTATTAACCGTCGCAACCACTGCCTCAGCATATAATTTCACAAGAGATTTGGAATTGGGTGCTAGGGGACAGGATGTTACAAAATTACAAGAGATGTTGGTTGGTGCAGGACATTTAGACAGTGACTCCGTCACAGGATATTTCGGGCCCGCCACTGAATTAGCTGTTGCAAAATGGCAGATTGCTAACGATATCAAGCCAATCTCAGGAATTTTCGGAGCGATTTCACAAAAATTTGTATCTAAAGCCAAAAGTGAAAATTTGGCTGCAAGCGTGACTAGCGCTAATAGTATGCTCACCGCAGAACAAATAAAGTGGGTTGCGGACACATTGTTGGGTAAAAAGATAATAAAAAAGTCTGAACATAAAAATGTGGTTAGTGTCTTAACTGGTCCAAAATATATTGTCGATCCTATCAAGACAGAAAATAAATTAACTTACCCAACATCCGGCGATCATACAATTCTTTCATACAACAGATTGATTAATCGTGACTTGTCTCAAGAGAGAAGCACCCAACCATTTAACTGGAAAGGATTAAAATTGATTATCACAGATACACAGAAACTCGGACAAAAGGGAATGGAAATTACAGAGGCTGCCGTAATCAACGATGAAATCGATTTCTTCATGTTAAATGAAAGTGGAAATAAAATGGGTGAAGTTCTTCCAATATTCATGAACGGATTACCCAAGGGCGAGGCTGTATTCGTAAAGGGTCTTGTTTCAGGCTCGAACTACAACTGTACCAGCACAGCAAATTGTGGCTTTAGTGTTGTGCCTGCAGGAAAATATCGCATCTTGATGTCTATTAAAGACACACAGGAAATGTATTACAGCGACTATTTTACCTATAAAGATACTAGTTCTCTAACTAATACTGTCGAAGTCGGTTCCGCTACATACAAAGCAAAAATGGTAGATGATTTGGATGTTGATGGATGTATCGTTCCGGTTAAAGTTGGTAACAACTATAATGTCTGTGATTACTATCAAAACGGTGTTGCTGTTAGTCGAATGAATGGAGGATTTGGTGGTGAATATTCTATGAATGTTGGCGATTCAAACAAAATTGTTTGTAGCTTTACAGAAAACACTCCTGTGCGCGTCGAGAGAAATATGCCCGCTTGTGTCCGACCAAGTACGAACACAGTAACACAAACTACAACTGTATTGCCTGTAGCCAACCCAGTAACATCAGGAGCGATAACCCCATCTGTTTCTGTTCCTGCAACAGTTACAAAATTATCATCTGCGCAGCTTTGCGCCGCAATAAAGATGACGACTGCAGATAGTTGCTCTGGATATACTTCATACTCACAGAGACAGAATAATCCGAGTTATGTCTACAACGGTGTGACATACAATTTGTCCTATACTTTGAACAAGAATGCAACAGGAGCAAGATGTAACGACCTGTGTTCTGCGACTGCTAAATAATTTTGAAGTTTACAGCGACTCTCAGTTAATAATGATTAAAACAAAAACCGCCCGAAGGCGGCTTTTGTTTTACCAAGAATAATCTTTTATCGATTAAGCTTTACTTGCTAGGTTTGCCTGTTTAAAGGCCTTGATTCTAGCAGAGATTTGACCTTTGTTTTTGTTTCGCAACATATAGTATGCAATCACGGCGCTCCACAAAACAATCAATGAAATGAAACCGATTAGTTTTGCTGTCTCCTCTGGACCAGTATATGGAACTTGGTTCAAATATACTGATGAAAGGCTGGCCAATTCTCCATCTGAAGTGTTGCTAATAACTGATGTAGTTTTGTTATCGCTATCATCTGATACACGTACTGTACATGTGTCAGATTCCTCGTCACCGTTGTTGTCTTCTACGGTAACTTTGAATTTGTATGTACCAGAATCTTCGAATTCAATTTTCTGAGTTCGCTCGTCTTCGTCGAAATCATCTACTTCGTCAGTGTCACCACTCCAATCAATATCGTATGGACCTTCACCACCATCGATTTCTACCTTGATTGTAATTCGGTCACCCTCTTCAATAGAAGAGTCAGAAACTTTACATTCTACATCTAGGTCCTCATCGTCATCGTTGTTGTCATTATTATTGTTCACAACAACTGTAGGACAGTTAACTGAGACGAATTTACTATTACTATCTAGAACTGTTACATATGCAGTATATGAACCTGTAGAGTTGAATGTCTTTGAAATTTGCTGACCAACTCCTGAAACTGTTCCGTACCATCCGTAAGCGTATGGAGATTTTCCGCCATTCGCATTTACAGAATATAGAACTGTGTCTCCTGTGCGAACTGAAGTATCATTAACTGTACATACAGCTGTTGGAGCATCTGGTGTGACAGGTGGTGGGGGAATAACAGGATCCTCGATTTTTGAGAACTTCAAACATACTGGAGAAACGCTCTCGTATTTTGTTGAAGCACCCTTTGCAGCATGCACAGTCTCGATTCTTTTGATATTTGAACCGATTGTCATCGTACCTAGACCCGTTGTCTGGTAATCAGAATTTTCTGCTATATCATTTGTAATTCCTGTCTTTAGAATTAGTGATCCGTTCGCATCGTAGAAGTTAAAGTATACCTGCTCCAATTTCTGGTTTAGTCCACCGTGTTCTGAGTGGGCGTCGTATGTCTGGGCAGTAATTGTATATTTACCAGCAGGTACGGTAATACCTGTTAGGTTAGATGAGTTTCCATATCCTGGCATATTCAAATTGCTAACCAATACATTTGTTGGCAAGTTTCTTACGACCTCGTTTGCGCTGTTTGCAGTTAAAGTACAAACAGGTGAAGCCGCGTTTACGCCATAAAAAGGCATAAAAATGGCCACTAGAACCGATACTTTCAATATATTTGTGATAATTTTTTGCATATGTTTTTTATTAATCTATATTTATATAATAGCAGATTTGAAGCCCTATGTCAAGGGGTCTGTGGCCCTTAAAATTGACCGCCCTAGACTAGCACAAAATGGAGAATAATCCAGTAAAATGCTTTGCTTTTTTAACTTTTTCTGTTAATCTTGTATTTACACGTTTTCCGTGTATTTTGCGCGTGTAGCTCAGGTGGTTAGAGCGCGTCACTGATAATGACGAGGTCCCAAGTTCGAGTCTTGGCATGCGCACCGATATTCTGTGCTACTATAGTTTCGACGTTCTTTTTAAACAGTCAAAAACAGGAGTGCTTATGGCTAAAATACAGATTAATCCATTTGTGCCTATTATGCCACATCAAGTTCCAGTGATGGAACGGGGAATGGCTTCGTTCGTAGTTTGCCCAGCGTGTGGTGCATGTTACCAAATTGATTTCAATACTATGTATCGGTATATGATTCAATACTTTACCAGGATTAAAATGAGGAAGGAAATTCCAAAACCTGCCAGGACACTGAAATACAAGTACTACTTCACCATCTATGATGGCGGGACGTGTTGCGGGAGAGGACCTCTCGTTCTGGACATGCATGAAATTCCGAAGAGTTCGACCCAGCTCAAGTGAGCGGGTCTTTTTTATTAAATAATATTCGGTTCAATTTCTAGATCTACACCAAATTCGTCGCGCACCCTTGTTTTGATTTCATGAATGGCGAGCTCCAATTCGTTGAAGTTTGCTTTGCCATCCGGATTCGTAATTACCAGAGAGCTTTTGTCGTGTATTTTTATATTTCCAATCTGTGCACCTTTTAGACCGACTTTTTCAATTAACCAACCTGCATAAAGTTTGCTGTGCTCTGCATCAATAGCAAAATATGTCATCTCGGGATATTTCACAAGGATTTGTTCGAGAGCAGTTTTGTCCACGACAGGGTTTTTGAAGAATGACCCGCAGTTTGGAATAGAGCTTGGATCGGGCAATTTTTCTTTGCGAATCTCCAAAATTGCATTTCGAATTTCTTTGGCGCTCGCATGGGATTGTTTTTTTGCTAGAAAATATAGTTGCACATCCTTATACTGAGGAATTTCAGGAGATTTTTTTGAAAGTTGAAAGGAAACTTTTGTGATGATAAATTTACCGAGATTCTTTTTGAAGACACTGTCTCTATATGAAAATTCGCATTGATCATTTGAAGCTTCATAAAATTTGCACTTGTCGATATCGAAAAATTCAACCGAAGTAATAGTTTTCGAAACATCAGATCCGTACGCCCCAATATTTTGAATTGGACAGGCGCCAACTGTTCCAGGAATACCAGAAAGTGCTTCGAGTCCGGAAAGTCCGTTTTCGATTGACCATTTGACCAAGTCATCCCAATTTTCCCCGGCACCCGCCTCGATGTTTACGAAATCCGGTCCTTCGTATGTTTTTAACACGCCCGTGTTTTTCATCGAAATTATGATTGAGTCGTGCTCTTTTTCGGAGAAGATTGTGTTTGTGCCGGCTCCAATGGGGAATAGCGGGAGATTTTTCTTGCGACCAAATTTCCAGGCATCCACTAACTCATTTTTGTTTTCTATTTCGATTAGATATTTGGCCTGGCCGCCAATTTTCATTGCAGAGAAATTTTCCAGCTCGATTTTTTCTAAAGTTTTCATAAATATTTTCTAAATTCTTTTTCACTAATTATGCACAGAAATGCTTTACGTGTATTATATCACATATGATATAATGTGCTCATGAAAAAGAAACAAACAACAGATCAGGAGCGTATTGGTTATTTTATTAAAACCCTGCGAGAAAGCAAGGATTTGACTCAAGGACAGTTTGCGGATCTTTTAAAGACGTCGCAAAGTGCTGTGGCACGTATGGAGGCTGGTAAACAGAATTTTTCAACAAAAGAACTTTTGAAAATCAGCGAGGTTTTGAACAGGAAAATTATTTCTCTATCAGATTCGATGGATTTTCGTGTGCGTGGTGGCAAGAAATTGTCTGGTTCAATCAATACAAATACTTCGAAAAACGGCGCGCTCGCGCTATTGTGTGCATCTCTTTTGAATAATGGTAAAACTGTTTTGCGAAATGTGCCACATATCGAGGAAGTAAATAGAATCTTGGAAATCTTCGAAGAAATTGGTGTTGCTGTTTCTTGGGTAAACAAAAATGATCTTGAAATCAAGATGCCAAAGAAAATCCGTGTTGAAGGATTGATGAGCGAATCTTCAAAAAGGATACGTGTAGGGCTAATGTTCATCGGTTCATTGATTCATCGTGAAAAAAAATTCAAGTTGCCTAACGCGGGTGGTTGTAAAATGGGGGAGCGAACAATTTCAGCGCATAAATTTGGCTTGGAGAATTTCGGTGCAAAAATCACGACTTCATCGAATGAGTATACTGTCGAGTCAGGAAAACTTCATCCTGCAGAAGTTGTTATGTATGAAATGTCAGATACTGCCACTATCAATGTATTAATTGGTGCCGCATTAATTCCTGGAAAAAGTGAAATAAAGTTTGCTTCGGCAAATTATCAGGTGCAAGATGCCTGTTATTTTTTGGAAAAAATGGGGGTAAAAATTGAAGGCAAGGGAACAACTAATTTAATTGTTCATGGAGTTAAAGAAATTAATAAAGATGTCGAATTTTTTGTTAGTGAAGATCCAATCGAATCAATGATGTTTATTGCTGCAGGAGTTGTAACAAAATCAGAAATTACAATTAAAAAATGTCCAATCGATTTTCTCGCTCTTGAACTACTTAAACTTGAAAAAATGGGATTGAAATACAAGAAAAGTGAAATATATATATCTCAAAATGGGCACACCAAACTAGTCGACATTACGGTTTATCCTTCAAATCTAAAATCTTCTCAAGATAAAATTCACGCACAACCATATCCAGGAATTAACACAGACAATTTAACATTCTTCGTGCCGATCGCCACACAGGCAGAGGGGAGCACTCTCATTCACGATTGGATGTGGGAAAATCGCGCAGTATATTTCACGGAATTAAATCGACTAGGGGCGCACATAGATCTTGCTGACCCTCACCGAGTTTTTGTTCATGGAGTTACGAAATTGAAACCAGCTCAGGTTGTTTGTCCTCCAGCTCTTCGTCCATCTATGATCATTCTGATTGCAATGCTCGCCGCTGAGGGCGAATCTATTTTGCGAAACGTCTATACAATTCGTCGCGGTTATGAAGAAATTGCGGAACGACTCAGCTCTATTGGGGCGGATGTTGAAGTGATAAAGGGGGTGTAGGATTCCGAAATCATATTTGAAAAAAACCTTTAATATGCTATGCTATTTCCTTATTAAAAGTTTCGCAATAAAAATATGATTTTAAATAAAAAGACGAAGATTGTAGCGACGATTGGTCCCGCAACAGAGAGCAAGGAAATGCTTTCAAAATTGTTGAAGCAGGGATTGAATGTTATCAGAATGAACTTTTCTCATGGTGATTTTGCTGAACATCAGAAGAAAATCGATAATGGTAAGGCAGCAAGCAAAGAAACAGGAATTCCGGTGGCTTTTTTGCAAGACCTCGGTGGACCAAAAATCCGAACGGGTGAATTTAATACAGAATCAGGTCGAGTGACAATCAAAAAGGGGCAGACTTTCACTCTAACGACAGAAAAGATCAAGGGTGACGACAAAATTTGTCATGTCAATTACGAAAAATTGCCAGCAGAAATCGCAGTTGGTCATAGAATTATGTTGGACGACGGCAAGAAAAAATTGCTCGTCACAGCAATCAAAGGCAAACAAATCATTTGTAAAGTTATCGTTGGTGGTGAATTGAAAGGTCGTCGAGGAGTCAATCTCCCTGACACAGATATTTCTATGTCATCTCTAACTCCAAAAGATAAAACAGATTTGGAATTTGGTTTGAAAAACAAAGTCGACTTCATCGCGCTCTCATTCGTGCGAAGACCGAGCGATATTACTGAATTGCGAAATCTTTTGAAGAAAGCAAAATCAAACGCCGCTATTATTGCGAAAATCGAAACTCCACAGGCTGTAAAAAATATTGATGAAATTATTGAATTGGCAGACGGTGTGATGGTTGCTCGAGGTGACCTCGCTATCGAGGTTCCTGCCGAAGATGTTCCTCTAATTCAGAAAATGTTGATTCAGAAATGTAATCAGGTTGGAAAACCGGTTATCACAGCGACTCAAATGTTGGAATCAATGATTCACTCCGCAGTTCCTACGCGAGCCGAAGTTTCAGACATTGCAAACGCGATTTTGGATGGAACAGACGCGATCATGCTTTCAGAAGAAACAACCCTCGGAGAATATCCATTAGAAGCAGTCGAGGTTATGACACGAGTAGCAAAGAGAATTGAAAATGATGCATTGCATGAGAAACTTTTGAACTCCAGCGAGCGAGTTCACCCAAACAGTGTTGGTGAATCAATCGCAGCATACGCAGTGCGAACAGCTCACAAAGTGAATGCGAAATTTATTGTTTCATTAACAAATTCTGGATACGGTGCGCGAATGCTCTCACGACATCGATCACAATTGCCAGTTTTGGTCTTCACACCAAATGACGAAACTTATCAAAAATCTGTTTTGAATTTTGGATGCTGGGTTTTCAAAATTGACACTTACACAGACTTCCAACATGCTTTGGATGAAATCAAAAAAGCAGTTTTGAAAAACAAATTGGGCAAGAAGGGTGACAAATTTGTCATTGCAGGATCAAGACCATTCGGAAGACAAGCAGAGACAAACATGATTTTGGTCGAGACATTATAATTGTCTAGAGAAAGCCGCTCGGGAAACTGGGCGGTTTTTCTTATATTCTGCTATGATATTTAGGTGGCGAATAGGCACCTAATCAGATTTTTAAAATATATTTTCGTGGGTTTTTCTACTTTTTCTATAGATTTGTTGTTAATCTATGTTTTGACGGATGTATTTTTGATTAATTATCTAATCTCTGTGGGCGTGGCTTTTGTTATAGCGGTCTCTCTTAATTATTATTACAGTAGGAAATTTGTTTTTC
>CAZHOL010000015.1:0-7465 GCA_964534415.1 uncultured Candidatus Saccharibacteria bacterium
TGGACTACTGGGGTATCTAATCCCATTCGCTACCCACGCTTTCGTGTTTCAGCGTCAGTAGTGCGCCAGTGAACTGCCTTCGCATTTGGTATTCCCCATGATATCAACGGATTTCACTCCTACACCATGAGTTCTGTTCACCTCTCGCACACTCTAGTCTACCCGTTTCCCCTGCCTTCTCTCGGTTAAGCCGAGATCTTTGACAGAAGACTAAATAGACCGCCTACACACCCTTTACGCCCAATAATTCCGGATAATGCTTGAGGCCTCTGTATTACCGCTACTGCTGGCACAGAGTTAGTAGCCTCTTATTCATTAAGTAACGTCAATAAACTTCCTCCTTAATAAAAGATCTTTACACCCCGAAGGGCTTCATCAATCACGCGGCGTCGCTCCGTCAGACTTGCGTCCATTGCGGAAGATTCTCGACTGCGGCCACCCGTAGGTGTATGGACCGTGTCTCAGTTCCATCGGTGGGGGTCACCCTCTCAGGTCCCCTAAGCGTCATTGGCTTGGTAGGCCATTACCCTACCAACTACCTGATACTGCACAGGCCTCTCCTAAAGCGTTAAAACTTTACCCCGAAGGGACTATCAAGTATTAGCTAATCTTTCGACTAGTTATCCCTGACTTTAGGGTGAGTACCTATGTATTACTACCTCGTCTGCCACTGGTATTGCTACCCGTTCGACTTGCATGCCTTATCCACGCCGCCAGCATTCATCCTGAGCTAGGATCAAACTCTTAAAGTAAATAAAAGAGATTGTTATCTCTTTTAAAATAAAAAGAGACAAGATAAAGAATAATATTGTTTGTTTGCACAAAGCAATGAATATATGTAAGGACTGTTAAACAGCCTTTTACCGATATTCTTTACTTTGTTATTGAATTGTCAAAGTCCTTTTCCTCCCCATTTGGAGGTAAGGAGTATTCTATATGAAGCAAAATATATGTCAAGCGATTTTTTAGCGTTATTCCACAAGGGTTTGTTAAAGTAAAGGCCGAGACAAATTAAAGCAAAAGGAAAGCCCGGGAAGTGCGGCCGCACTTCCCGGGCACCCAGAAAACCTATATTTTACAACCTCTAATTAGATTTAGCCTCTGCTGCCTTTCTATCCTGTCGATTTTTAATAGAAACCAACATAGGAGAAGCAAAGAAAATTGATGAATATGCCCCTGCAATAACTCCAACAATTAGGGCAAGTGCAAAATATTTTGTAACTTCTCCGCCGAGGAAATAAATTGCAAGCAATGCTATCAATGTTGTAAATGAAGTATTCACAGATCTACCGATTGTCTGCTTCAAACCGACCCCAACAACTTCTTCAAATTTTTCATCCCTATCATCATCTCTAACCTTGGACAAATTTTCTCGAATTCTATCGAAAACGATAATTGTGTCGTTAATTGAATAACCGAGAATAACTAGAATCGCGATGATGAATAAGGTGTCCACTTCGACGCCCCAGAAATGTCCCATCACAGAAAACACTCCGATAGGAATCAACATGTCGTGCAACAAAGTCAGAATCGCAACATAACCATATTTCCACGATGACACAGGTTTTGAAACGTGTCGGAAAGCGTATGCGATGAAAAGTGTGATCAAAATTAAAACGAGAACGAATGACACCAAGGCCTTGTTTCTCAATTCAGCACCGAGAACTGGGCCGATTGTATTGAATCTCTTTTCCTCCATTTTTCCAAGACTTGAAATTGAACCAACAATTTTTCCTTTCTGAATCTCGTCAATAGTCTTTAGTCGAACAATATATCCAGATTCACCAGTTTCTCTCACAGAATAATCACCTAAATCCAAATTCAAGGAATCTATTTTCTCAACAAGAGAATTCTTCCCCGGATCATTCTCAGTGAAGTTTACTTCCAAAACTGAACCTCCACTAAAATCCACACCCGGCTTCACTCCCCAAACGGCGAGAGACAACAACGACAGGCCGAGCAATAAACCTGACAAGATATAAAACTTTACTCTATTTTTGATGATCCACATATATTATTTTTTAATGAAGAAGGCTTGTAATTTTGAACCGACCGTTTTGCTTGAAACAGCGAGCAACATAATCTCTGAAACGAATACCGCTGTTACCCAGCTCACAATGACACCAATCATGAACACTAGCGCGAAACCAGAAACAACTGGTGTACCAGAAACCCAGAATAGCACCGCTGCAGAAATCAAGCTCGACAAGTTTCCATCTCTAATTGATGACCATGCGCGCTTTACGCTTTCTTTAATTCCATCATACAAAGAAAGTCCATTTCGTAATTCCTCTTTTAATCTCTCGAAAATCAAAACATTTGCATCGACTGCCATTCCGAGCGAGAGAACGAAACCAGCCAATCCAGATGAAGTTAGAGTGACAGGAATCATTTTGAACATTGCGAGCATTACTATTGTGTAAATTACAAGCGAAACAGAGGCGATGAGACCCGCAAATCTGTAGAATACAATTAGGAAAATAAATATTGCAACTAGCGCCCAAAGTAGAGCCCTAACACCACTATTCAATGTGTCATGCCCCAAAGTCGCCCCGATTGTTTGTGTCTCAATCAAATCGATTGGAATAGGCAAAGCTCCGAAGTTCAAATTCTGAACCAATTTTAGTGCTTCATCTCTAGTAAAGTCTCCCGAGATTTGTGCGGTTCCTGTTAGAATTTCATCTCGAATTACAGGTGCAGAGATATTCTCACCATCAAGAAATATCCCCATGACCTGACCAATATTTTCTTTTGTAACTTTTGATAATAATTGTTTGCCACCATCATTGAACTCGACCGAAACCAACGCCTGATTTGTGTATTGATCGAATGCTAGATTTGCTCTTTTTAATTGTGCTCCAGTAAGTCCAGTTGGAACATAGATTTTGTCAGCAATAGCAGCAAATTCTTCTGGAGTGGTTGATGCTGAACTAATTTTGTCGAGAACCTTTTGATCTTTGGTTAGCAATTTGAACTCTAATAATGGAGTCTGCCCAATCATTTTTACGGCCTCTTCAATATTTTCGACTCCCGGCAATTCAACAATTAATCTATTTTGAACTTCTCCAAAAAAACTACCGGATTCTGTTTGAATAATTGGTTCAGATACACCGAAAATATTGATTCTTCGTTCTATAGTTCGTCGAAGTGAATCCATTGCCCCCGGAATATCTGTAGGCGCAATTGCGGTGGTATCAGCCCGATATGTGAGATGCGTTCCCCCATCGAGATCCAATCCTAGCTTGAATTTTCGTGCTGAATCAGGATTAACCTCTGAAACGTAGACAAACCATCCGATTAAACCGCTGATAATGACTAATAATAAAGCCCAAATTCGTACTTTTAACATATTGGCAAATTATATGCCGTTTTTCAAAAAAAGCCAGCTGACAATTCTAGGCTAGTGTGTTGATTTAATAACAAAATGTAGAAATTTTATGATTATCTTCCCTTTCTTAGAAAAATCGTCCTGAGGGTTTTCAAACCAATTTCAAAATCTAAAAACAGTGAACGGTTTTTTACATAAAACAAATCGTATGACAATTTATTCTTTGTCTCGCTAATATCAACTGCATGATGCGGGTGTGCGTCGTGATAAATTTGTGCCCATCCTGATAGACCCGGTTTTATTAAATGACGTACTTTGTAATATGGAATTTGATCTGCATAAATTGCAACCAAATCATTTTTCTCTGGACGAGGTCCTATCAATGACAGGTCTCCCTTCAAAACGTTTAAAATTTGAGGCAACTCATCTATTCTGGTGTTACGCAAAAATTTACCAATTCTCGTCACCTCTTTTCTGCCATCTATTTCTGCCATTGAGCGAAATTTATAAATTTTGATTTTCCTATTGTCCTGACCAACCCTCTCTTGTGTATAAAATATTGGACCTCGATCATCCAATTTAACCAAAATCCATACAATAGGATAAATAATCAAAGAAATGAGGCCGATAATAAGCGCAAAAACAATATCAAATGCACGTTTAATTGTATCGTAAACCACATGTTTTTCTGTATTCACATTTTTCAGAAACCAGCCATGCTTCACAATAGAAAGCGGTATCTTTCCGAAAACTTGCTCGTAGAGAATGTGCATGTCCACGAAGTTAACTTTGGAAAACATTAGATTATACAGATGATCTAAAATTGGAATAATCGCGTCATCCTCGGTATCGACAACAATTGTTTTGGCTTCTTCCGAATAAACCAAATCAACGATGTCGCGCTGTACGTCGATTGAGTTTAATTTATCCAAATCGACATAACTCGAAAAATAGTAACTGTAATGACCGTTATTAATAGCATCGAGCAATTCACGCATCTCATCACCGCGCGCGATCAGAATTGCTTTATTCTTTGTTCCGGAATAAATTCGAGGATAAATATAAATTCTCCACAACATCAACAATCCCAGAGAAACAATCAAATATATAAACAAAGTTGTTTTCGGAGTAATTGAAAATGACGGACTAAAATAGAAAAAGATAATTGCCAAGACCATATTCACTATCTGGGTGTTGAAGAGGGCTTTAGGTAAATTTCTTTTGATATCAACATTCATTCTGTCATATAGGCCTGCTACATATATAATAAAAATCCATGCCACAAATAAAATTGAGAAAGGTTGAAGGTGCGTGATCAATTCAGATCCTGAAGGTAAATTGAAATGTCTCAATAACAAAGTCATCCAAACAGATAAATAAAGAACAGCAAAATCGCCGAAAAACAAAATCAGGGGTTCTTTTTTGTTAACTATGTTAATCATGTATAATAGTCATATTACAATTAATTTGTCCCAATTTCAAACCCATGCCAAAAAGAGTTCTGTATGTCATAACAAAATCAAATTGGGGTGGAGCGCAGAAATATGTATTCGAAATGGCTCTGACAGACAAGAAAAATCGAATGGATGTCGCAGTTGCGTGTGGTGGCAATGGAGAAATGTACGCTCGCCTATCAGAAATCGGCGTGAGAGTGTTTGGTATAGACTCTCTCATTCGGGACGTCTCTCTTTTTAGAGAAATAAAATCTTTTATCAATTTGTTGAAGATTTTTTTTAGATTTAAACCGCATACTATTCATTTGAATAGCTCGAAGATTGGAATTCTCGGATCAATCGCTGGACGCATCTACAATTTATTTTCAAAACAGAAATCGCGAATAATATTTACGGCTCACGGATGGGCTTTCAACGAGGAGAGGAATTTCCTTTCAATATTTTTAATCAAAGTCGCTTCGTATTTAACCATTATTTTAAGCCACAAAACCATTGTGTTGTCACAGTTTGAATTTGCACAGGTGGCGAAATGGCCGGGCTGCAACAAAAAATTAATCAAGCAAAAATTAGAGATTAGCGAAATTGATTTCCTCTCACGTGATGATGCGAAAAAAATATTAATAGAAAAAATTGGAGTTCAGGTTCCATTAGACTGCAAATGGATAGTGACGATTGCTGAGCTTCATAAAAACAAGGGTCTCGAATACGGAATTGAAGCATGTAAAAAAGTTAGGGGCGAGAAATTTATTTGGATCATAATTGGTGATGGTGAATTGCGAAACAAAATTGCACACGAAATTACTCAGAACAATCTAATTGATAAAGTTTTCTTGCTCGGATATATGCGTGACGCGTCGAAATTATTGATGGCCGCAGATGTATTCATGTTACCTTCAATTAAAGAGGGTCTCCCCTATGTGTTATTAGAAGCTCAACGTGCCGAGTTGCCAATAATCGCAACAAATGTCGGAGGAATTTCAGAATATTTCACAGATTCTGATAATTTTATTGTTAAATCAAAAAGTTCTGACGCTCTAGCAGAAGCTATCAAAAGTATTTTATAATATTAGTGACAATATATTTCAGTTTAGTATAATTAGAACATATGAATGACATGCAATTTGGAGACAATCAGTTTCAATCAAATCAAATTTATCAAGCACCAGAAGAAAAAGGAATGGTAGGTTTTCTTATTAGAAAAGGTATAGCCAAAGATGCTAAAACAGCGAATATCATTTTGTTAGCATTCGCCATAGTCTGTTTTGCAATCACATTCTGGACATTCCCTAGAAATGAATCGGCCCCTGCACCGGTTGTAGAGGCTCCAATTTCTGCAGATGAGGGTTTGGAATTTTAAGATGATAAAAAAATTATCACAAAAAGGTTTCACATTGATCGAGCTACTCGTTGTTGTGGCAATTATTTCCCTGTTGTCGAGCGTTGTTCTCGGTGCTTTGAATGATGCTAGGGCGAAGGCTAGAGATCGGGCGCTGTTGCAAACCGTAGTTCAGATACAAAACGCGCTTGAGCTTTACAGAGATAAGTACGGTGAATATCCAGACGCAAGTTCGGCAGTAACGCACAGTAATTACTATTCGATTATTAGTTCCACTGGAGTATGGAGACCTGCAGCTTATGCATCGAGTCCAAATAGGCTTATTGATAAGATACAGGAATTTTTACCTTCAATTGAGCCGCCAAAAACTGGTTTCATAAAATATTATAATCACATAACCAGCGGAGTTAACCGGAGTTCTTGGTGTTCAGATCAGGGCGCACCAAATGCTGGTGGTTTACCAGGCAACTTACCGCCTTATACACTTTCAGTTACATTTGAGCAAACTAGCTTTGCGCAGAATTTTCCAAAGTTTATCTTTCTTGGGACACAGGCATCATCAGAAAGCTGTTTTTCTTTAAAATAATCTGATTTGAAAATTTAAAACCCCTCCACCCCAACCATCTCATTTCTAGACAAATCACGATGCACTGTGCGAGCGTAACGCTTCATACTCATAATTATTCCAAGCGCAATAAATGAAATCAGTAGGTTTGTTCCTCCATAGCTCATGAATGGCAGAGTTAGTCCCGTGATAGGCATCAGACCTATATTCATACCAACATGCACGATGAAGTGGCTCATGAATAGGACTGCAATTCCGATACCAAAAAGTGATTCGAAATTGGTCGCACCCAAAATTGAATTTGCTAAAATTCTCCAAATCAAAATGATATATATTGCAAACAGAATCAGAACGCCGATGAATCCCCACTCCTCTGCAAAGGCAGCAAAAATAAAGTCCGTCTGATACTCTGGCAAGAAATTCAAGCGCGACTGTGTCCCATACCCCACCCCTTTACCCATCAATTGGCCAGAACCAACTGAAATCATCGACTGATAGGCATTGTATCCGGTACCTCGAATATCCTGTAACGGATGGATAAAGTTCATAACGCGAGCCTTTTGATAATCCGCCAATACAAATGTCCACAAAGCCGTGAACGTCAATGCACCCAGTATTAACAGACTAATTAAATGCTTTTTTGAGAGCCCAGAGGCCATTACCATCCCGAACCACACAAAAAATATAATCAGAGCTGAACCGAAATCGGGCTGAACAAAAATTAGAAAAAAGAGAATGAACGCATAAATTCCAGACACAATTAAATGTCTAAAGTGTCTGAT
>CAZHOL010000016.1:0-6508 GCA_964534415.1 uncultured Candidatus Saccharibacteria bacterium
CCGGGGTCTAGAGGTTATGAGCCTCTCGAGGTACTACTCCTCTACCCCGCGATTACCCTAATGCACAAATAGTAACAATTATTCAGCACAAAATCAAGCCCCTATTCAACAACTAGATATAGAAGAATTCTTTGAAAACTTCCTCATACAATTTGATAACATCCTCAGCCTCGTCTTTTGAAAGGTTGTAATCGGAACTATGTGCTATTCGATTTCTAAATTTATGTGCCTCCCACGCCGAATCCAGGGTAGTGAAATCGCTTGGCTCAACAGTTTTCAATCTTTCTCCAATTGAGTCACCTTTGTAACCCATCTTTTTTAACATTTCGTCCAGAATAATGTCGGCTTCGATAATGGCTTGCTTCCAGTCATTGGAATTATAGGATCGAATAAGTCCCTGAATTTTTGCCCAGCGTTTATTGTGCACATCCTCTGTCTTTGGGGCTTCACCAATTGGCAATCCGGGAACAGGCAGAGGATCTTCAACTTTTGCTACGGGTGCATCTTTCATAGAGAAGTTCTTTTGCTCATTCACAACTTCATCTTTTTTCTTTTGCTCTCTTTTAAATGCTGCGATTTGCAAATGAATAATGATGAAAATTAACCCAGCAATAATAGAGAGTACTATAAAAATTGGTCGCAAAAAATCAAAAATTATCGGAATAATGTTTCCTATAATATATTTTGGAATTTTTGTAGAAATTTCTTTTTCTGAAACCCATCCATCAGGTGCATTCTCGTAATCAACCTTCCACCATGTCTTGCTAAAGTTTTCAACTGGCCCTTCGACAACTTTACCAATAGTTCTCTTTTTCTGTACACCAATATAATTTCCTCCCGCACCGCTTCGTACTCTAACATCATCGATATTGATCACCTTGCTACCTAGGCTCGGAGAAATATCTTCCTTTGCAAAATATCTAACAAATCTATTGTTGTCTACAATATTTCCGGCAATTGTAATCAAAAACATAATAGCAAAAACAACTGCCAATACCTGAAATGGAGTTATTGGACTAGATTCTGGAGGAGCGGGTTTCTTTTTATCTGCCATACCTACATCTTCTCAAATTTCTTGCCAATATCAAAGAGAAGTTGTTCACCTAAATGTGGAGCAATCAGTTGAAGTCCATTCGGAAGATCGATTCCGTCGCGTTTTACAAATCCATCTGGGATGGAAATAGCAGGAACTCCAACTAGGTTTGCAAAAATTGTGAAGATGTCGGCGAGATACATTTGCATTGGGTCGCCGGATTTTTCTCCGATTTTAAATGCAGGTGTTGGTGAAGTTGGAGTGGCAATGATGTCGACTTTCTCAAATGCCTTTTTGAAATCTTCGCCTATCATGTGTCGAACTTGCCATGCCTTACGATAATATTCGTCAGCGTAACCGGCAGAAAGAACATATGTACCGAGCATAATTCGGCGTTTCACCTCTCGACCGATCAATTGTCCGCGAGTTTTCATATAGTCGCCGAGCAAATTGTCTCCCTCGATTCTCGAGCCGTATTTAATTCCGTCGAATCGCGCCATGTTGGATGAAACTTCTGCTGGCATCAAAATATAATAGACGGCGAGTGAGTAATCTAGGTTCGGTAAATCGATATCAACAATTTCGATTCCGGCACTTTTAAATTTATCGAGCGACTTTTGGAAAGTTTCCAAGACGTCCGCGTCAATTCCCTTTTTCATGTATGACATCGGTACTCCAATTTTTTTAACTTCCTTTTTTGAAGTCTCACCGGCAACAGTTGTTGAATCTTTTGGATCAATTCCGCGAATCGCTTTGAAAACAGTCTCAGCATCTTCGACATTTTTTGTGATTGGACCGATAACATCGAGAGAGCTCGCCATCGCCATTAATCCGTGACGAGAAACTGAGCCGTATGTAGGTTTCAATCCGACAATTCCACAGAGACTGGCTGGCTGTCGAATCGAACCACCAGTATCAGAACCGAGTGCGAACATCGCTCCGTCCATGGCGACCGCGGCAGCAGATCCACCTGAAGATCCTCCGGAAACTCTTGTTGTGTCGATCGGATTTTTTGTCACTCCATATGCGGAATTTTCTGTTGATCCTCCCATAGCGAATTCATCCATGTTTGCACGTCCCAAAATTACGACGGACTGATCAATCAATTTTCGCGCAGCGGTCGCGGTATATGTCGCAACGTACTTCTCCAAAATTTTTGACGAAGCGCTGGCGATTCGACCGTGGACCATAATATTGTCTTTCAAAACCATTGGAATTCCAGTCAATTCAGTCGCAGTTCCGTTGTCGATTTTTTCTTGGGCAATTTTTACCTGCTCGTCGATGTCGCTAAAAATTTCTAGCACGGCATTGACCTCTGGATTTTTTTCCTGCAAATTTTTCACGTAGTGCGCAGTTAGATCAGCAACTGAAATTTCTTTCTTTCGCAACATCTCACCCGCCTTTTTTATTGTAAGTTTTGAAAAGTCGATCATAAAATTTTCTTTACTTTGATATAGTTACCTTCTGATTCTGGTGCTGAAGCGACCAAATCATCTGTATGTTTACCGTGTGCATCGCTCGGAATGTCCTGTCTGACAACATTACGAGTCGCTGAATTCTCAATCACAGCATCATTAGCAGAATGTGCCTGTTTAATAGATTCAAAATATTGCAAAATATCAGAAATTTCACCAGTATATTTTGTAATTTCCTCGGCGGTCAATTCGAGCCGTGATAATTCCGCAAGCTTTTTTGTTACTGTTTCGTCCATAATTTAAACACTATATCACAATTGTTTTATTTTATCATCCTCAAAAATTCCTTCTCAGAGATGACGGCAACGTCGAGTTTTTTGGCTTCGTCCAATTTCGAACCGGCATTTTCACCTGCCAAAACATAGTCAGTTTTCGAAGAAACCGATCCAGAAACATTTCCTCCGCGTTCGCGAATTATTGATTTGGCTTCGTCGCGCGACATTGTTTCGAGAGTGCCTGTGAGAACGAAAACTTTTCCAGCAAAAACTTTATTTGCGGAAGTTTTAGCGGGCTTCTGAATTTTTATTTGCAAAAGTAGCGCGTCGAGCATTGTCGCATTTTCTTTTTTACGAAACCAATTGTAAATTGACTCGGCCACAACATCTCCAATTCCATTTACATTTTGCAATTGTTCTATCGTTGCATTTCGCACAGTGTCGAGGTCACCAAAAACTTCAGCCAACAAAATCGCTGTCTCCTCCCCTACGTTATCAATCGACAGTGCGGTCAACAATCTCGCGAGCGTCACTGCACGCGATTTATTTATCGACTCGATTAAATTATTTGCGGATTTTTCTGCGAATCTTTCGAGATTCAAAATGTCACCCTTCTCGAGAGTGAAGAGATCGACAGGACTACTGACCAAATTATTGTCCATCAACTGATCGATGACTTTCGGGCCGCAGTCGACGATGTCGAAAGCTTTCTTCGAGACGAAATAATAGAGCTGGCGTTTTTTCATCGCAAAAGAATCGCGATTGACACAACGATAGGCGGCCTCACCCGGAATGCGTTCTATCGAGCCGTCACCACCACACTCGGCAATTTTCTTTGGAAATTTGAAGCTCTTGGTGCCCGCAGGACGTAATTCATGGAGCACTGCCACGATTTGTGGAATGACATCGCCCGCCTTCTGCAAAATGACAGTGTCTCCGATTCTAATGTCGAGTCGTGCAATTTCGTCCTCATTATGCAAAGTGGCGCGAGAAATTGTCGATCCTGCAACCTCGACCGGGCGCAAATGTGCAACCGGAGTGATGACGCCGGTTCGACCAACCTGAAATGCAATATCCTCGACCACCGTCGTCACCTGCTCTGCCGGGAATTTGAAAGCCACAGCGAAACGCGGCGCCTTGCCTGTGTAGCCCAAAATGTCCTGGAATTTTTTCTCGTTTACCTTGATAACGATGCCATCAATCAAATAATTTTCTTTTTCTTTTTTGGTTTGCCATTTTTTCCAGAAATTCAAAACTTCAGAAATATTTTTGCAAAGTTCAAAATGTTTGTTCACCTTGAAACCTGATGAAGCTAAAAATTTCAACTCATCCTGTTGTGTCTCGAGAATTTTGTCAGATTGTCCCACATCATACACAAAGACAGACAATTTTCGCCCGGCGACGATCGATGTATCGAGCTGACGAATAGTCCCTGCAGCAAGATTTCGCGGATTGGCGTAAACTTCCTCTCCATTTTTCTCTAGCTCGCGATTGATGCGATCAAATTCTGTTTTTTCGAGATAGACTTCACCCTCGACGATGAGGTCAATTGGATTTTGCAATTTCAGCGGAACCGATTCAATAGTTTTAACATTCTCTGTGACATTTTCTCCGACTGTTCCATCACCGCGAGTGGCTGCAGTTTTCAAAATTCCCTTTTCATATTCCAAAACAACTTTCAAACCGTCGATTTTCAATTCGCAAGTGTAATCGACCGCAGGCCTCTTCCCCAACTCTTTTTCCAAAAATCTTTTAACCCGCTCGTCGAATTCGAGCAACTCTTTCTCATTAAAAATATCGTTGAAGGACCACTGCGCCACCTTGTGAGTGACTTTCTCAAAACCATCTAGCACGCGGCCCGAAACGCGCTGTGACGGAGAATCTGCGGTGACCAAATCAGGAAACTGTGCCTCGATCTGTGCCAGCTCGTGCTTCAACGAATCCAACGCCTGCTCGGAAATTTCCTGCCGGTCGAGAACGTGATATAGATAGCGATGATGTTCAATCGTCTCGCGCAATTTGGAAAGTCGCTTTTTAGCTTCATCTCTATTCATACCCACCATTCTAGCAAATTAGTAGAACAATTGAAGTCCTCTCTCGATTCGTCGCGGATTTGATTTATCACAAGTATTATAGCCACGTGATTCTATAGTAGTAGACCAAGTGTCATTATTATTTTTACTCTTTGTCACAGAAACAATCGCACAATATTGTATTGGGTTTTCGAATCGAATTGTGAAGCGTGAGATGGCAGAAGTAGGAGTTTTTTCATCGACACTAGTAATCTCTCCAATTGTTCCATCGTCCTGCATGTAAATACTCTCCTTGGCACATGTTATTCCACCCTTATCACTCTCATCCGTGTATCCCTCAAATAGCGACGAAGTGGCAAAAACTCTCGCGTCACGATAGTCCCAGTAGAGTGCGCACTCAACTCCAGTGTTGGCAGCGTAAAATGCAAATTGAGATTCGCGACCGATTCCGGTTAATATAACCTGCTTCATCGCAATATTTATAACAGAAGCACCGACCGCAAGCACAAGAACGGATAACAAAACTGCGAATAGTAGTGTGAATCCTTTTTGATTTTCTTTTTTATAAAGTTTCTTTTGCATTTAATTATAATATTGCATCAGCCCAGTTATATATATATTCGACAACTGTAATATCGCGTGCACCGATGTTTTCGTGGCTCTTCCAGCGAACTTTGACTGTAATTTTTGCTTCATCCGACCAATCACTTGCACGATCAATATAAACAACACGAGAAAAAATTGAATCTTCGGATCCCTCGTGGCCTATAATTCCATCAGTATCAATTTTCAAGTGTACATCCGCAGATGCATCAGTATTCTCTCCCAAACATCCTGGCCCAGTTCTGCTTGAACAGCTTAAAAATATACCAAGCGCATCAGAAGTATCTACTGTACATCCTCCACTAGATTCAGAACAATCGGTAAAGCCATACAGCCAATCCTGTTCTGACAAAATATTATTGTCACGCACATTTTTTACCAACTCAATTGCGTCCTGTGCTAAATAGAATGCGGTGACCTGATCGCGCGAATTGAAAGCCGCACGCAATGCGTTCTGCGCAAAAACCATAGGACCAGTAATTGCGAGCAACAAAAGTGAAATTGCAATCAACGTCTCCATTATTGTGAATCCTCTATTATTTTGTTTCGGATTTTTTATCATTTTAATTAAATGTGGCATTATTCACCTCCAAATTTCTCTGGGAGACAGTAGTTTGAATATGGAATTTACTACTAACTGTTGGGCCAACGAGAGCGGTTCCGGCAATTGATATTAGGACGCGGGGTTGGAGACTCTCATATTCGTCATAAACAATGAATCTTGCATTATCAATATTTATCTGATCTGAAGTTATAGCAACGTAATCACTCCAACTTCCACCTTCAGGCTTTACACTTCTTTCTATTTTGTTTTGTGCAAAACGATACTTCACATGTCTTTTGACATTATCAAGATCTTCAATAACATAAATCTCATTTGCGGTGCTTTGATCAACCTGAACATCACCAGTTTTTACAGATCTCGTGATATTCTCCAGAGCAAAATTCAAATCATTCATCACAATAGTTAGAGACTGTGATTTTCTGTTTACATCGACAATTGTCATGATTGATCCGAGAGTGATGACGAGCACTATTGCAAACAGCGCAATCGAGACGAGCATTTCCACCAAAGTGAATCCCTTATTATTTTGTTTCGGAAATCTTTGCATTATATTGAATCTTCCAAATTGATTACAGAAATTTGTC
>CAZHOL010000017.1:0-6071 GCA_964534415.1 uncultured Candidatus Saccharibacteria bacterium
TCGGGGCGCAAGTAGTTTTGGCAAACACATATCATCTGTATCTTCAGCCGGGAGACGAGAGAATTGCTCAGGCCGGTGGTTTGCATAAATTTATGAATTGGAATGGGCCGACTATGACAGATTCAGGTGGATTTCAAGTTTTTTCACTCGGTTCTGCGTTCGGAAAAAATATTACAAAAATTACCGCCGAGACTGATCCAGAAAAATTGTTGCAGGAAGAAACTGTTTCAGGAAGAAATGAACGCGGTGGTCAGGTTAGTCCGCATTTTCGTCCTGCGAAAGTTATGGAAGATAGAGTCATTTTCAGGTCACACATTGACGGAACAGTTCATGAATTCACACCAGAAAAGTCCATTGAAATTCAGCACAACATTGGGGCTGACATAATTTTTGCTTTCGACGAATGTACATCGCCAAATGAATCAATTTTCTATCAACGCGAGGCACTAGACAGAACACATCGTTGGGCTAAAAGATGTTTGGAATATCACAAATCTAAAGAAAATTCAAAGCATCAAGCGCTGTTTGGTGTGATTCAGGGCGGACGATTCGAAGAATTGCGCAAACAGAGTGCCACAGCTCTCGGCGCAATGGATTTTGACGGATATGGAATTGGAGGAAGCTTTGCTAAACAGGATATGACTAGTGCGGTGTGTTGGGTCAATGAAATTTTGCCAGAAGGGAAACCGAGACACTTGCTCGGTATTGGTGAACCAGAGGACTTATTTATGGCAGTTGAAAATGGCTGTGATTTGTTCGATTGTGTTGCGCCAACTCGAATCGCACGAAATGGTCAAGTCTATACCAACTCGGGAAAAATAAATTTGCTCAACGAAAAATTTCAGGATGATTTTTCTCCTATCGATGAGTGTGGTTGTGATACCTGTAAAAATTATACGAAAGCTTATCTCGCACACCTTTTCCGTGCAGATGAAATGCTCGCGGCTACGCTTGCCTCTACTCACAATTTGTATTTTTTGATTAATCTCGTAAAGCAAATGCGCGCGTCTTTGATTGAAGGAAAATTTCAGGAGTTCAAAACTATGTGGTTAGAGAAATATTTGGGTAAATAAAACAAAACCGCGGGCGCCACTCCGCGGTTTCTCCAATTTAATATCTCGGAGTTTTTTCGTTAATTCCAGATAGTTCCCAATGCCAAACTTCATTTAGTTGTCCGGCAACCATATCAGAACGTCCGAAAATCTCCTTCATCAGAGTCTGAATCCTGTGGAAATTTCTCCCTATCTCATCTGTCGCGGACTGATAGAAGTTCAGAAATCTCGAACCTTGCCCGTCCTTTACTTCGTCACGATTCCAAATGTCTTTGCCCGTGCGGAGATCAAACAGAGTCACATCAACGGCGAGTCCTGTGGCGTGTGGAAATCGATCGGTACTGATTATACCCTCGACTTGCTGACCCTTTCGCCGTCTCATCTCAATGATCATTTTGTACAATTCCAGAGATCTGAAGCCGTCCTTGATCACTAATCCGATATTATGTGTTCTGAAAGCTTCTTTGACCATCACAAGTTTTGGTATGAGTAGGGGCGAAACATAGATTTCGTTAATCTCAGCAATAAACAGTCTCTTCAGGTCATTGTCTGTGAGAGGGCTTCCATCCAAGTTTCGGAGATCTCTGCCACTTTCTCCGGCATAATAATTTACACAGCGGAAATAATCACTTAGTTTGTGCATGATAACTCCTTTTGAAAGATCTTTGTCAGTATATTAACTATTATTAAAATTATTGCAAATTTCCAAAAAAAGTTGCAAAATGCTAAACTTCAATAAATGGAAGAGTTTAAATTAAAATCAGAATACGCACCAGCCGGAGATCAGCCTAAAGCCATCGAATCTTTGGTTGAGGGCATCAAAAAAGGTCTGCGTCATCAGACTCTTTTGGGTGTGACTGGTTCTGGTAAAACTTTCACAGCGGCGAATATTATTGCTCAGATTCAGAAACCCACTTTGGTTATCGCGCACAACAAAACCCTTGCTGCACAGTTAGCTCAGGAGTATCGCGAATTTTTTCCTGAAAACGAGGTGCACTATTTCGTCTCATATTACGACTACTATCAGCCCGAGGCGTATATGCCCGTGAGCGACACCTATATCGAGAAGGAAGCCATGATTAATGAGGAGATAGAGCGATTGCGCCACGCCTCGACGCAGGCGTTGCTGACTCGCAAGGATGTGATTATTGTTGCGTCTGTTTCTTGTATCTACGGTCTCGGTTCGCCGGAGGAATATGAGAAGGTGAACTTCAAAATTAATAAAGGTCTCAAAATTACTCGCAGTGATTTCATGCGAAAGTTGGTGCAAATTCATTATGAACGCACGACTGCTGATTTGAATTCCGGAAATTTTCGTGCAATTGGAAATAAAGTTGAGTTGATGCCGGTTTCTGAGAAAAATATCTTTTCAATCGAATTTGATGTTGATGGAATTTCACGAATTCAAAAAATTGATGGTATTACGCGAGAAATAATTCAGGATGATATCGCGCAATTTTATCTTTTCCCAGCAAAACATTTCATCGCGGATGATGAGCGAACGAAGATTGCGATCAAAAGTATTGAAATGGAGTTAAAAGAAAGACTGGCAGAATTAGACAAGCAAGGAAAAATTCTCGAGGCAGAGCGACTAAAACGACGAACAAAATATGATATTGCGTTGATTCGCGAAGTTGGATATTGTAATGGAATTGAAAATTATTCTAGTCATTTCGACGGACGAGTCGCAGGGCAGCCGGCGCATACGTTGCTTTCATATTTTCCACATAAAGAGAACGGAAGTCCTGACTTTTTGACCATAATCGACGAATCTCACGTCACCATCCCTCAAATTGGCGGAATGTTTGCCGGCGATGCTTCAAGAAAAAAGACTCTTATTGAACACGGATTTAGACTGCCATCCGCTGCAGACAACAGACCATTGAAATTTAATGAATTCGAAGAACGAGTTGGACAGGTTATATACACTTCGGCTACTCCTGGCGAATATGAAAAAGAAAAAAGCGAAAATGTTGCAGAACAAATCATTCGACCAACTGGCCTCATCGATCCCGTTGTTGATATTAAACCAATTGTCGAAAAGGGAAAATATCCTGGACAGGTCAAGGACTTCATAATTGAATCTGAAAAGGCAATTAAAAAGGGTGGGCGCGTCATCGCTACAACTCTCACCAAAAAAATGGCAGAGGATTTGTCAGAATATTTGAAGGAAAAGGGAATTAAATCTGCATATTTGCACAGCGAAATTAAAACGATTGAGCGAATTGAAATTATCACGAATTTTCGTCGAGGTGAGTATGACATTTTGGTTGGAGTGAACCTCTTGCGAGAAGGACTTGATATGCCGGAGGTGACTTTGATTGGAATTTTGGATGCGGATAAAGAGGGTTTTTTGCGATCAGAGACTTCACTAATTCAAACTATTGGACGAGCGGCGCGAAATGTCGATGGTCGCGTCATTTTGTACGCTGATCATGTCACCAGTTCGATGGAACGCGCCATTTCAGAAACAAATCGTCGTCGAAAGTTGCAGTTGGAATACAACGAGAAACACGGTATCACTCCGAAGACGATTATTAAGGCGATTCACGACATCACCGATAATATGAAAACCGAGCATCGCAAAACAGTTGATGCAATGTTGGTCATTGATCAGAAAATGTTGCTTGCAAACCCAGAAAAATTGATCAAGCAAAAAGAAAAGCAAATGAACGCAGCGGCGAAAATTATGGACTTCGAGACTGCTGCAATTTTACGTGACGAGCTCCTCCAATTGAAAGAAATGATTGATAAAAAAGCGAAAAAAGACAAAAAAGACGAGGCCGAACGATTGAAAAATCAGAAGAAGTTTGGGAGGGTTGACTAGGTTATGTGATTCATATAGAGTAATTTGATACCAAACCTAAGTGTGGTTTTGGAAATGTTCTTAAAAGGAGTCAACATGACGAATCTTTGCTTAACTGAAGATGAGGCTCGTGAAGTGGCACATGGAATCGCACCACTTTCAACCATCGAACATTATTCGAGGCACCAACATAAGTGTTCGAAATGTCGGCAAGCAGTGAATCATCATAGAAAAATTTCGAATCACGTCATTAACTGTGAAGACGATTTTTTGAATTCACACTCACGAAAATTTACATGAATATTTTTCATGGGCCGGCGCACAACAGTGCGCCGGCTGCTTTCTTTACTTTTCTTCAATTTTCAATATACTAATTAGACAGTTAAATATTCGAATACCCCCTGTACGGCTAGACAGAGGGGTAGTTGCTTTATTAAAAAACATGACAAACAAAAACGACAAAAGAAAAGACGAAAAGATCATTGTGAAGGGTGCACGAACGCATAACCTTAAAAACATTGATGTTGAAATGCCGAGAAACAAACTCGTAGTTTTTACAGGTCTCTCTGGTTCTGGAAAGTCTTCGCTCGCATTCGACACCATTTTTGCTGAAGGTCAGCGCCGATATGTCGAGTCTCTCTCTGCCTACGCCAGACAATTTTTGAATACAATGCAGAAACCAGATGTTGATGAAATCATCGGTCTTTCACCCGCGATTTCAATCGACCAAAAATCTCGCTCTAACAATCCAAGATCAACCGTTGCAACTATAACGGAAATTTACGATTATCTTCGAATCCTTTTTGCGCGTGTCGGTCGTCCGCACTGTTTAGAATGTGGTCGTGAGATCAAGAAACTTTCACATGAAGAAATCATGAATACTATTATCGAATTCGTCGAATCAATTGATGTTTCAACAAAACAGCGCGAGGTCATGGGTGTGAAATTTGATGATTTCAAAGTTCAACTCTTTGCCCCAGTTGTCGTTGGTCGAAAGGGTGAATATTATCAAATGCTTTATGACATGCTGAACAAGGGTTACAGCAAAGCCAAAATTGACGGAAAAATTGTCAATCTTCGCGATCAGATCATTTTGAGTAAAAATAAAAAGCATGACATAGATATTATGGTCGAGGAATTTTATCTTTCCGAAATTGTGAAAAAGGAGGCAACTTTCAAAGAACGACTGTCCGAAGCCATCGAGCGATCGATTCAGGAATCAAATGGTCTAATTAAAATCATCACTCCAACTGAGGAAAAATTGATGTCTTCGAAATTTATGTGCCCATACGACGGATTTTCTTTCCCGGAAATTGAACCGCGATTGTTCTCTTTTAACTCTCCGCACGGTGCATGTCCAGAATGTAACGGTTTAGGAACTCGGCACATGTTCGGCGACGATCCTTGCCATGTTTGTAAAGGTGCGCGTCTGCGTGATGAAGCTCTCCATGTATATTTGCCCAACACCGACAAAGTAAATATTGTTGAAGTTGTAAACAAATCAGTTAAAGATGCCATCGAATTTTTCGATAATTTAGATTTATCCGCAAAAGAAAAAGAAATCGCCAAAGTCATTCTGAAAGAAATTAATGAGCGACTGAAATTCATGAACAATGTTGGTATAGAATATTTGACCTTGAATCGTCGTGCTCACACTCTCTCCGGCGGAGAGGCTCAGCGAATTCGGCTTGCTTCACAATTAGGATCGGGTCTCGTCGGTGCTACATATGTTTTGGATGAACCAACAATTGGTTTGCATTCACGCGATAATGATCGATTAATTAAAACTTTGCTCGATCTGCGTGACGCAGGTAACTCGATTATTGTCGTTGAACACGATGAAGATACAATTTACTCTTCAGATTACCTCGTTGATATTGGCCCCGGGGCTGGAACACACGGCGGAAACATTGTAGTTTCTGGTGATTTGGATAAGTTACTGACAGCAAAAACTAATCCGTCTGGTTCTTTGACGCTCGATTACTTGAGAGGTGATAATGAAATTTCTGTGCCTAAAAAGCGTCGCGATACTGACAAAGGAAAAATTCGCATCAAAGGCGGTCACGCTTTCAATATTAAAAACATGAATGTAGAAGTTCCTCTTGGAAAATTCGTTGCAGTAACCGGAGTTTCTGGTTCTGGAAAATCAACTTTCGTCTATGAAATTTTGAACAAGAATTTGCAAAATCGTTTCGATCGTCGATATCGTTCAA
>CAZHOL010000018.1:0-5976 GCA_964534415.1 uncultured Candidatus Saccharibacteria bacterium
GCCTCTTCAATTTGATTTTCAACCATCAAATCGATTTCGAAATCCAGTTTTTCCCACTCCGGCAAACCTATTTCCTGTTTAACGAGGTCCCGCCAAATTTCATCATGCGGATTATTGTAAGGCCAAGTTTTGCTCGGCGCAAATTTCCCATCAGTCACATCAATCTGCACAATCTTCGCATGTTTCGCGACATGATGAATCTCGTCACCTAGTTGTTCATAGTCTTCGGCAATAATTGCAGGGACAATTTCTATTTTCATATATTAAATATTAAAGCGATCAATTTTCTCAATTCTTCTAATGTGTCTTGGATCTCCCGAAAATTCAGTTTCGAGCCACACCTCCACAGCATCTAATGCCTCCTCTGTACTCAAAAATCGCGCGCCGAGTGAAAGAATATTCGAATCATTATGTTCACGAGAAATCACAATCTCATTAGGTACTTCTCTTCCATCTTCTGGAAGATATTGCCCATTAAAGACGACTGCGCGAATTCCAGGAATTCTATTTGCTACAATTGCCTCACCTTGTCCTGATCCACCCAAGATTATTCCGACAGTGTCACTGTCCATAGAAACTTCTTTTGCGACCGGATAAATGTAATCTGGGTAATCATCATCTTCGTCGTATTCATATGCACCATGATCAATTACCTCGTATTCCTGTTTCTCCAAAAATTTAATAATTTCTTGTTTAAGTTCAAAACCGGCGTGATCTGAACCAATGTGAATTTTTCGCGTATTTCTCATGCGAATATTTTATCACAAATATAAAAATATGACCTCTATTTGGCTGAAAGTAGTTCCAAGATTATTTTCTCTAGCACTGCAGGGTTAGCACTTCCTTTTGAAAGTTTCATGCCTTGTCCCATCAGGAATTTTATTGCGTTTTCTTTGCCAGACTTATATTCTTCAACGGATTTTGGATTGTCGGCGATAACCTGCTCGGCAATCTTTTTCATGGCTTCAGGATCGGAATTTTGAATTAGACCCTTCTCATTAGCAATTTTTTCAGGATCACCACCCTCGCTCGCTAGAATAGTCAAAATATCTTTGGCACCACGAGAAGAAATTTTGTTTTCTCCAATCATCTTCATCAACGCACCGAAATTTTCCGAGTTAACATTTGCGAAAACTTTCTCACCGTCTTTTTTCACAATCGCAGCGAGATCTGATGACAAATAGTTAACCGATAGATCCAAAACTTTTTTGTCAGCACCACTTTTAATCAAAGTATCGAAAATATTTCCAAACTCAACGAATTGAACAAAAAATTCTGCCTGTTGTGCTGTTAATCCCATTCCCAATAGACGATTTCTTTTATCCCAAGGCAATTCTGGCAAAACTTTGGCCAAATTTTCTGCAGAAAATTCTGGAATTTCAGAAATTTTCATTTTAGGTAGATCGGGTTCAGGAAAATATCGATAGTCGTCGCTTGTCTCTTTCTTTCTCTGACTAAAAGTTTTCTGTGTGCTCTCATCCCATCCGCGAGTTTCTTGAACAATTTCTGCACCACGACCGCTCTCGATCAAATCTGTCATTCTGGCTATTTCATATTCAATGGATTTTTCTACGGCCTTGAATGAGTTGAGGTTTTTGACTTCAACTTTGGTACCAAATTTTTCGGCGCCTTCTGGAGCGATGGAAATATTTACCTCCACGCGCATCTCACCCTTCTCCATATTGGCATGTGAAATGTTCAAATATCGCAACAATAATTGTAATTCACGAGCGAAACTTCCTGCCTGTTCGGCGCTATGAATGACTGGTTCTGTCACCAACTCCATGAGAGGTACGCCGGCACGATTGTAGTTAACCAACGAATGATTTCCCTTCTCATGTTGTGAAGTTCCCGTGTCCTCCTCCAAATGAATTCGAGTAATTTGCACACCATTAATTTCGCCACCTGAAACTAGAGGATATTTGTATTGGCTGATTTGATAGCCCTTTGGAATATCGGGATAGAAATAATTTTTGCGATCCCATTCGGTGAAGTCCGCAATGTTTCCATTTATTGACTGACCAACAAGCAAAACACTTCTAATCGCCTCTTTGTTCAATGTTGGCAAAGTTCCAGGATGCCCCATACATATTGGGCACACATTCACATTCGGCTTTTCTTCGTCCGGATTATTCACACAATCACAAAACATTTTTGTTTTTGTGTTCAATTCAGCGTGAATTTCGAGACCAACGGTTGGAATGTATTTTGTCATATAATAGAGAAATGATAGCGTTTTTTCTCACTTTTATCAAGAAAGGCAAAACCATTTAGAACGACGAGCTGACGTTGTAAATCGGAATCAAAACTGAGGCGAGCAAAAATCCAACACCGACAGAGAGCGCAACAATCATAATAGGTTCAATCATTCCAACCAATGTGTCGACGGCATTTGAAACTTCACGACGATAGAATTTTGCGAGTGTACCCAAAATTTCACCGAGGTTACCAGTTTCCTCTCCAACCTTGATCAATTGAATTAGAATGCTAGGAAATTGTTCATGTTTGTCAAAAGCATCAGAGAGAGATGAACCACCCTTCACATCTTCGATACTCTTTTCAATTGCCGCGAGATATACCTGGTTATTTACAACCGTCTTTGTTAATTCCAAAGCGCGCACCATTGGAATTCCCGAGGTTAACATAGTATTTAGGTTGTCAGCAATTCGCGACAAATATAATTTTTGAAAGAGATTTCCAACATATGGTGTTTCCAATTTAAATTGATCAAACGCGATTTTTCCTGGACCCGTTCTCGTAAATCTAATTAAGAAAAATACACCGACAACCAGCGCGATTATCAAAAATACCCCATAGTTTCTCAAGAAATCGGAGAGTGCAATGACTACCTTGGTGTAGCTAGGGATTTCTTGTCCTGAGTCGACGAGAATACTGGAGATTTTAGGAATAACCATCGTCAACATCAATGACATAACTGTTACGAAAGTGAAAACGATGAATGCAGGATATATCAGAGCATTTTTTACCTTGCTAGTTACTTCGTATGTTCTGTCTAAATATGTCGCAAGATATCCGAATGTTTCATCGAGTTTTCCGGACTCCTCACCAGATTTAACCATGCTAACATAAAAACTATCGAAGACATCTGGGTGATTTGCGAGCGCCTCAGAAATTGGACTACCTGATTGTAGGTGCTCAGCGACATCATTCAATACCCTACCGAGCTTTGGATTTTCTGCTTCAGAAGAAAGCAAGCGAAAAATTCTCAACGCTGAAACCTGCGCCTGAAAAAGAGTGGCGAGCTGTTGTGAAAGAATGACGATATCCTTCATTTTTACTTTCTCCATGAAGGTAAAGTTTTTGTCCCAAATAGAACCACCACCCTCGGCATCCTTGATACTTGAAATTGTAAAGCCACGACGTTGCAATGAACTAATTGCAACTTCTTTTGAAATTGCAGTGACAGTTCCGTTCTTTTTATTTCCTTGTTGATCTATTGCGTCGTATACAAATAACATATTTTTATATTAATCTCTCCAAGCCGTCTGGTCTAAACGAATGCAAATATGCATTCTCGGGTGTAATTTCTCCTCGTCTAACTAGGTCTGCAAGAGTTCTGTTCATATCAATCATTCCGCTTTCAGCACCGGTTTCTATAACAGTATCAATTTCATATGTTCTCTTTTCACGAATCATGTTCGCAACCGCATTATTGTTTATCAACAATTCATATGCAGGCACCATTCCACCAGAAATTCTCGGTATCAATCTCTGTGAGAATATTCCGATGAGGGAGCTCGCCAATTGAACTCGAATCTGATCCTGCTGTTCCGCTGGAAAACTATCAATGATACGATCGATAGTTTGTGATGCATTATTTGTATGAAGTGTTGAGAATACCAAGTGTCCAGTTTCAGCAGCAGTCACCGCAGCAGAGATCGTTCCTTTGTCTCGCATCTCGCCAACCAAAATCACATCGACATCCTGTCTAAATGTTCCAACTAACGCAGTCTCAAAATCCATGGTATCTAAGCGAACCTCTCGCTGATCGATAATTGATTTTTTTTGTTTGTAAATATATTCGATTGGATTTTCGATTGTGATTATGTGCTCTGCTCTTTCTGAATTTATTAATTCAACCATTGCAGCGAGTGTTGTAGATTTACCCTGACCGACTGGTCCAACTACGAGGAAGAAGCCCTGCTTGCGTCTCGCAAAATCAGCGAGAATTGGTGGCAGATTCAACTGATCCAATGTCTTTATTACATTTGGAATCAATCTCAATACCACACCAACATGACCCTGCTGCACGAAAGCACTACCACGAAATCTATTTTCATTTTTAAATGAATATGAAAAATCCAACTCTCTTTTCTCTTCGAATTCTTTTTGAAAAGCTTCGGAAATCATTGCGTTCAAAACTCCACGTGTTGTTGCTCCGTCCAAAATCTCGTGGCTAGACATTGGAATTAATTCTCCGTTCAAACGAATATATGGGTGACGACCTTCAGAAAAATGCAGGTCTGATGCACCTTGTTTGACCACCTCATCCAATAATTGTTCTAAAAGATTTTTGTAATCCATTATCGTTTTTTATTTGCAAATATTTCTTTAACTTTCTCTACAACTTCTGAAGGAGTGTGCAGTGCCTTAATAATGTAACCATCGACACCAATTGCCTCTGCCTTTTCAATATCTGATTGTTGGCCCTGATTTGTCAAAACAATTTTTACAGCATCTGGCAAAAGTTTTTCACCATTAATTATCTTGAGCACATCAAATCCATCCATTTTTGGCATAATCAAGTCACAAAGCAAGATGTTTGGTTTTAATCCGTCCTTGATTGCTGCAATTAGTGATTCGCCAGCTGTAAAAGTTTCAACTTCGTAGCCGTTTTTTTTGAATTTCAAAGCATACATCTCCAGCAAAAAATTATCGTCATCAATCAGTACCACTTTGTTATTTCCTTTCGTTTCCATGTTTTTATTATAACTTATTAATTTCCTCGAATGGGATTTCTTTCCTCATTGCTTTAATTATAGCATCTTCACGCATGGTTATCATACCTTTCCTGCGGGCAATATCATATATTTTGGACTCGACTGGGCTCTCGAGAATGATTTTTTCAATGTCAGGGTCCATTTTATACATTTCGAACACAGCCTCACGACCACTTACTCCAGATGGAAATTCGGTGGTTGGTTTGACTTTCAAAAATTCAGTCGCTGTAGGTATACGACTCTTGAATTCGGCAGGCAAATCTTCAAATTGCTTTTCAATCATGACTTTGACACTGCCCTCGATAGGCATCGGCTCTCCAGTATTTGGAGCAATTTTTCGGACGAGACGTTGCGCCACCCCGAGAATCAATGTTGGAGGAATCAAATATGGATCAACACCCATGTCGATGAGACGAGGAATAATACCAGCGGCGGTGTTGGTGTGAATTGTTGATAGGACGAGGTGACCAGTTAATGAGGCTTGAATTGCCAATTTTGCAGTCTCGGCATCACGAATCTCTCCCACCATGATAATGTCGGGGTCCTGTCGCAATGTTGTACGCAAACCAGTTGCGAAGTCATACCCGATTTCAGGACGAACTTGTGATTGGCTGACACCCTCGATGCTGTATTCTACCGGATCCTCCAATGACAAGACGTTTTGGCCATCCTTGTCTATTTCTTTTAGAATTGAGTAGAGAGTAGTAGATTTTCCAGAACCCGTTGGACCAGAAATCAGAATCATTCCGAAAGGTTTCTCAATTGCCTCTTTGACTAGAGCGAGATTTTCTGGACTGAGACCGAGTTCATCTATCCCCTTCACTCCCTTTTCCTGGTCGAGAATTCTCATAACGACTTTCTCACCATAATACGATGGGAAAGTTGAAACACGGAAATCCACCTTGCGACCATCTAGAGTCGCAGAAAAACGACCGTCTTGTGGTTTTCGTTTTTCGTCCAATTTCATTTGTGACAAAATTTTGATACGAGCGACGACCGCAGACAGAACTTTAAT
>CAZHOL010000019.1:0-5638 GCA_964534415.1 uncultured Candidatus Saccharibacteria bacterium
TTGGTGCACATGAAAATGACTGGTCACCTACTCTACGGTTCATATTCATACAATGCCCGGCGTGATTGGAAATGGTTTAGTGAAGAAAAACATTTGAATGATCCATTCAATCGCTTTGTTCATTTGGTTTTCGAATTAGATAATGGTAAACATGTTGCGTTTTCTGATATGAGAAAGTTTGCGACAGTGAAACTAATTAGCGACAAAAAGGCGCTTGCAAAAGAATTTTCTCAGACCGGCCCAGAGCCTCTCGATCCGAAATTCGATTGGCGCGAACTGAAAAGAGTCGTTCTACAAAAACCAAACGGAAAAATTAAAACGGTTTTGATGGATGTGGGTGTGATTGCCGGAATCGGAAATATCTATTCAGACGAAATTTTGTGGAATACGAAAATTAATCCAGAGAGGCGGGCTTCAAAGATTTCTGACGCGGAATTCAAATCGATTTTAAAGTTCACAAAACAACTTCTCACAAAAGGAATCGATTTCGGCGGAGACTCGATGTCCGATTATCGAAACCCATACGGCATGAAAGGCAAATTCCAGGCCCATCATCAGGTTTATCAAAGAAAAAATGAAAAATGTTTGCGACGTGGATGCGATGGGGTTATAAAAAGAATTGTTGTTGGGGCACGCAGTGCGCATTTTTGCCCGGCTTGTCAGAGATAAAATACTTCTAAAATTATTTCTTGACGACAAACAGCTAGTTGGTATAATTTATATGAGACGAAAAAGACCCCAATCTAGGATGCGTCCTTTATTGCGGGCTTTTTCATTTTAGAAAACTTATGATAGTGCTGATCAAGGTCGATAATTGAAACAGATTCTTTTTTAAGTAGAATTGAACACTCATCAATACTGGTGGTCAAAATCGCTACTTTCGCCCCTTTTTCCATTAAAAAACTAACAACGCAACCAAAATCTCCGTCACTTGAACCAATTACATACCTATCGTAGTCCTTCTCGTAGTAATCTGAAACAATTTTCAAGACTATTTCAGCATCACAATTCCCTTTATATTTGTTTTTCACTTTTCGAGTAACCTTGTGTGTGATTTTATATCCATAATCCGTTAGTAAATTATAGATATTCTTGTTTTCTTCGATGTAACCAATAAATGCACGTACTTGCTCTGTGTTATATTTTTGAGATAACCATATTCGAAACTTTTCATAATCAATATCAATACATCGCTTGGTAAAACCTTTATGGATATTATTGGTATCAATATATATTGCGGTTCTCACAATAAAAATATACCGATTAAAATATTTTTTAAAAGCAAAAACTTTATCGAAAATTTAGAATTTCTTTATCAAAATTTCATCTGTCAAACAATCGAAATAGCAACACACCCGTCGCAACCGACACATTCAATGACTCCTTCTCCCCTGCCATAGGAATCTCGGCCACGATATCAGAAACTTTTAAAACTTCTGAAGAGACTCCGGTTACTTCATTCCCAACCACAATCACGACATCGCAATCAACTTCAACTTTTTTATAGTCCACAGAATTTTCTGCCTGCTCGAGAGAAATTATTTTGAATCCTGCAGTTTTCTTTTTCAGCAACTCACTAATCAGATCTCCTTCGCCAACCTGTCGCCACGGAACATTTTTCTCCGCGCCGAGAGCCGATTTATGTAAATCCTCGCGGTCTCGGCCGAATCGATCCACTGGCGCCGGCGTATAACCGACCAAAATTATCTCACTAATTCCAATAGCATCTGCCGTGCGGAAAATAGCGCCGACATTGTGCACACTACGTATGTTCTCTAACACCAGGACTTTTTTCATTACTTTGATATACTACACTTATGTTAAGCGTTTTTCCAGAGCTTTTAAATTACAACCTTGTCAGCATCACGCTGATTCGAATTCTAGTTGGTCTAGTTATTTTGTACATCGGTCTGATTTCAATTAGCACAAAGCGCTCTCTGTACACTTCGGAAATGCGACTGAAAAATCACAAGATGGCAGAATTCTGGCCTTGGTTGTTTGGAACTATTGAAATTTTGACCGGGGTGTTTCTTTTGCTCGGATTCCTCACCCAGATTATGGCAATTCTCAGCGCATACATATTCATCAACCTAGGTTTCATTGAAAAAAATGTCGGGAAAGTTTTGTCGCAATCCTCACTCTTCTTTCTTGTGATGACCACAATCTCAATTACTATTATATTTTTCGGCCCCGGCCTATTTTCCATTGACTTACCGTTATAAACTATGTGGGGCTTGTTAGTTTAAAATATTTCTGGTAATGTAATGGAGTTTTCATATCCGCTCGTAGCTCAGTCGGTAGAGCACCTGCCTTTTAAGCAGAGGGTCGTAGGTTCGATTCCTACCGAGCGGACAATAATAAATGGCGGGCCTTGCGGTCCGCCATTTAGATTTTTGATGAATCAATATTCACCTCCAACACTCACACCATCACCACGACGAATCTTACTCCGCCGCACTCCAGTGATACGTTTCACTTTCTTATTATTCGGACTTTCCTCATTTTGCTCTAGCGCTTTTTTCTTAAGTGCTCGGAACTCAGCAATTCGGCCCGGCCGATGACGAAAGGTATGATTTGAACTGATGCCTACAATACTCATGGTATACCTCATGTATTCCGCAGAGTTCACACCATGCGAACAATTACGGAAATCCACCAAAAACTCTACCACACTAAAAATTCTTGTCCAGTAAAAATCGCTCTAGATTCACAGCTAATTCCCCCTCACCCATTCGCGACCGATTGTACAGTTCGATCATGTTGTCAGCTATTTTGTAAAGTTCCTCCTCGCTGTGCTTGCCCGCCGTCTCTTTTGCCTTACTGTATGGAAAAGCTTTCATCCCCGCCTCATCTGCTGTTTTAGTTTTCTTTGCCAACAAAACCGCTTTCACCTGCCACCAGAGAGATCCAAAGATTTTCTCTGCATCAGATTTTTGAAGTTCCTCCAAATACGAAAGCCACGCTTTCTTTCTGTCACCGGCAGTAAAAGCATTTGCCAAAGCAAAAGAATCGCCTGCATTTTCTAGGACTTTCTTTTTTTCAAATTCTTGAACTTTGTTCGCATACTTTTCTATTTTCTTCAGATCTTTAGCGAGAATCTTTTCTTCACACCAAATAAAAACATTTTCTGATTCTGAAATTTGCTTAACTAAATCCATAACATCATCACGAATTTCTTTATTCTCCAAAACGCGCGACATAGTAACAATATATTTTTGAGCAAAAAGTGACTGCGCCTCTGCATACTCTCTAATTTTGCTAACGTCAATTCTCTCTGCTTCAAATTTCAAAACGATTGCATCTTTTTTCTTTGCCAAAAGTGCTTCGACAGTCTGTCCTGCCTTCTCCAAAACTTTATTAAACTCTCCATGAAGAAAATACAGCATTTATTTTTCCATCTTACCCCAGCTATACCCCGTTGCGAATTCTGCCACGATCGGAATTCCGGCAGTTTGTTCAGGAGTCAAAATATTTTCCATTATTTTTTTGATTTTTTCTGGAAGCTCGGAAATAATTTTCTCATCGACTTCATAAATTAATTCGTCGTGAATTTGCAAAATCAGTTTCACTCGATCGAGCAAGCCCTCGCCGCGCAAATAGTTATCGATTTTTGCCATAGCAATTTTAATTAGATCGGCCTGAGTTCCTTGAATCGGCGCGTTAATTGCCATTCTCTCTGCCTGAGCCCGAATGAAAGGTAGTGGAGATTTGATTCCCTCAAAATACCTGCGTCGTCCAAAGAGCGTTTCTGTGTAACCCTTTTTTGAAGCTTCCGCCTTTGTATTCTCCATGTATTTCCCAAGACCGGGATATTTTTCAAAATATTTATCATAGAATGCCTGGGCGGTTTTTCTATCCGTTCCCAAATTTTTCTGCAAAGCAGAAACTCCCATGCCGTATAGAATTCCGAAATTGATGACCTTAGCACGTCGTCGCATTTCTTTGTCGATTTTGTCTGGTGTTGTATCAAAAACTTCGGCGGCGACGGCCGTGTGAATATCTACTCCATTTTTGAAAGCAGAAATTAATTTTTCATCGCCAGAAAGAAAGGCCGCGATTCGCAATTCAATTTGAGAATAATCGAGCGCTAACAATTTTGTTCCCTTCTCCGCAACGAAAGCCTCACGAATGACTTTACCCTTCTCCGTTCCGACTGGAATGTTTTGCAAGTTAGGATTTTGTGATGACAAACGTCCGGTCGTAGTTCCATTTTGCAAAAATGTCGCGTGAATTCTGCCGTCCTCCTGAACTGCCGCAGGCAAAGCATCAATATATGTCGACAATAATTTTTGAAACTCGCGGTATTCCAAAATTTTGTTTGCGATGTCGTGTTCCTCAGCTAATTTTTCCAAAACTTCTTCTTTTGTGGAATATTTTCCAGTTGAAGTTTTCCGCATACCCTTGTATGTCAGTTGCAATTTATCAAACAAAACTTCAGCCAATTGTTTTGGAGAATTAATGTTAAATTCCATTCCCGCCTTTTCATATATAGCTTTTTCTAAGGCCGACAATTCCACATGATATTTCTCTGACAATTTATTCAGAAACTCAACATCAATTTTCACTCCGTTTTTTTGCATTTGATCGATGATTGAAATTAGTGGTCGTTCAATATTTTCTAATATGAAATTTAATTTATCGGCAGAAATTTTTTCCAAAATTACTTTTCGCGCATCAGCCAAATTTTGTTTTTTTGTGTAAGTATAAATATCCTCGAGAGTTGGATTTGTGAAATTAGAATCCAAAACCCACAAAGCCACCGCGGTGTCATGCAATTCTTTCGAATCGACTTTCTCTAATTCTTTTTCTGGCTCTGCGTCGGCAGTGATTCCGAGAATTTCATTCAATCGACCACCGAGAGATCGAAATTCCAAATCTTGAAACATGATTTTGATTCGATTCTGATCAATTCCCTCTTTCCAATTTTTCTCAGGCAAAACAAAATCAATAGGTACATCCTTTCGAATTGTTCCGAGCATTTTGCTGAACTCTGCCTCCTCTTTATTCTCCTCCAACAACTTCACAATTCTCTCTGTGATTCCTGCAGCAATAAATTTGTCGACTCCTTTCTTCAACTCTTTGTACATTTTTTCAATTCCACCGAATGTCGTGATCAATGTCGTCGCAGTTTTCTCACCGATTCCAGGAACTCCGATAATGTTATCTGAAGCATCGCCACGCAAACCCTTGTAGTCAGGCAACAATTCCGGTTTAAATCCATATCGAGCAACAACCCCGGCTTCGTCATATAAAATGGTGTCTTTGATGCCTTTTTTCAAAGTATAGACCTGCACTTTTTTTCCTTTAACCAATTGTAAAGTATCCATATCGCCCGAAGCAATGACAATCTCGATATTTTTATCGTTCGCAGTCTTCTCGCAAATCGTTCCCAAAATATCATCAGCTTCAAATCCCTCCTTTTCATAAATCGGCACATTGAAAGATTTCAACACATCGCGAGCACGAATAAATTGTTTCACTAAATTGTCGTCGACTTTCTTCCGGCCAGCTTTGTAATCGGCATACGCCTCGTGTCTGTAGGTTGGTTTCGGCAAATCGAACGCGGCAAAAATGTAGTCGGGCTTCAATTCTTTGGCGACGCTCATCAACATGGTTGATAATCCAAACAGCGCTCCGG
>CAZHOL010000020.1:0-5456 GCA_964534415.1 uncultured Candidatus Saccharibacteria bacterium
CCGTCAGGCGACGGAGCGGGGCGAGGATTTGAAAACCAATTTTGATTTTTGTGCTAGACGATGTGCTTCGTCGAGCTCTCGAACAAATATGCCCACATGTTTTCTGACGTATCCTACCCATTCTTCGTCGGCTCGTGAGAGAGGTGGAAGGATTTTTGCTCCGCCAAATTTTTCGAAAGTCTTCAATATGTGCGAATTATGTGGTTTTTTCATTGAAACCTCCTGTTGTGTTGTCCGAATAGAATTATATCATAGCCCTTTAAAAATCCTGCAGAAATGCTAATATCTATCTCATGAAGCACAAAAATGAACAGGCGCTGAAGGCGTCTGCTAACGGCTCTGATATGGCCGGTCAGAATACATCTGAAAATCGCGCATTGAGCGAAATAGCAAAATTAGAAACCGAGGTTTTGAAGTTTTGGCAGGAGAACAAAACTTTCGAGCAATCTTTACAAAAACCCTCTCCACGAGGTGAATTCGTCTTCTATGACGGACCGCCTTTTGCAACAGGGACTCCGCATTACGGCCACATTCTCGCCGGAATTTTGAAGGATGTCGTGCCACGATATCGCACTATGAACGGATACCACGTCGCTCGTCGATGGGGATGGGATTGTCATGGATTGCCAATCGAAAACCTAATTCAGAAAGAGCAGAATTTGAAGTCGAAAAAAGACATCGAGGATTTCGGTATAAAGAAATTTAATCAATGTGCTCGCGACAGTGTTTTCCGATATGACAAAGAGTGGCGAGAAATTGTTCCGCGAACAGGTCGCTGGGTTGATATGGAAGATCAGTACACCACTATGGATGCGACTTTCTCCGAGTCGGTAATCAACGCTTTCAAAACTTTGTATGACAAAGGGCTCGTTTATGAAGACTTCAAAGCAATGCATATTTCTCCTTTGCTCGAGACACCGCTTTCAAATTTTGAAGTTAACCTAGACTATCGTGATATCACCGATATTTCTGTTTATGTGAAATTCGAATTGATCGAGGAGCCGAACACTTTCCTAATCGCGTGGACAACGACGCCGTGGACACTACCCGGAAACGTTGCTGTTGCTGTTGGTGCTGACATTGATTATGTAAAAGTCGCTCATACTCCGAAAGACGGTACAGAAGGTTTATACATAGTTGCCAAAGATCGCCTCGCGCACGTTTTCAAGAACAAAGAATATGTTGTGAAGGCAGAGATGAAGGGCGCTGAGCTTGTTGGTAAATCGTATAAACCAATATTTGATTACTACTCGAAAAATACAAAACTCGAAAATCATGCAAATGGTTGGAAAGTCTATGCTGCTGATTTTGTCACTACTACAGATGGGTCCGGTATCGTTCACGAGGCCACAGCCTTCGGAGAAGAGGATCTCGCATTAGGTAAAGCAAACAATTTACCCTTTGTTCAGCACGTAAATCTCGATGGTACAATTCGACCCGAGGTAACTGATTTCGCCGGACGACAGGCAAAACCGATGTCTACTAAAGAAAATCCGAATGCACATCAGGAAACTGATATTGAAGTCATTAAATATCTGGCGCATCATGGAACTTTATTTGAAAAAGAAAAAATAGTTCACTCGTACCCACATTGCTGGAGAACTGGTGCACCGCTTTTGAATTATGCGATGTCATCATGGTTTGTTCGTGTAACGCAGTACAAGGACAAGATGGTTGCGCTCAATAAAAAAATTAATTGGGTGCCCAAGGCGGTGGGGGAGAAGAGATTCGGTAATTGGCTTGAAAATATCAAAGACTGGGGAATTTCTCGTTCTCGTTTCTGGGGTACACCAATTCCAATTTGGAAATCCGAAGACGGCTCCGAAATTGAAGTTCTCGGTTCTGGCGAGGATATTCGAGAGCGCACACGTAGCTCGAATAAATATTTTGTAATGCGTCACGGTGAAGCTGACAACAACATCAAGAGATTTTTGAGTTCAAATGATGAAGCAATGAGTCGCCTAACTGAAAACGGCAGAAATAATGTGTCTCGTGTTGCGGAAATGATCAAAGAAAAAAATATTAATGTGATTTTCTGTTCTCCACTCAACAGAACAAAAGAAACTGCAAACCTTGTTTGTGAAATTGCGGGTATTGATAAAAGCAAAATCGTTTTCGACGAACGTTTAAAAGAAGTTCAGTGTGGAATATTGAATGGAAAAAGTATAGATGAGTACAAAAAACTTTACAAAAACGATTTAGAGAAATTTTCTTCTGCTCCAGAGGGTGGGGAAACATTGTCAGATGTAAAAAAACGAGTTGGAGAGTTCATGTATGAAATTGATCGCGATAATCAGAACAAAAATATTTTGATAATCACACACGAATATCCAATATGGATGTTCGAGGCGATAAAAAATGGATTAAATATTCAGAAAACAGCAAGCTTGAAAAAGCCCGAATCTGATTTTGTTCCAACTGCGCATTTTGCCGATTATGATTTTGCACCGATTCCGCATAATGATGATTATGAACTAGATTTTCACAGACCATTTATTGATGAAATTACATATGAGAAGAATGGCAAAAAAATGATTCGAGTCAAAGATGTCTTCGATACTTGGTTTGATTCTGGTTCAATGTCATTTGCCACAAATCACTATCCATTCGACAAGGAAAATTTTGACCCTGCCAGCGGTCTCTTTAAAAAGAGTAAAGGGTTTCCAGCAGATTACATTGCCGAGGGACTCGATCAAACTCGAGGTTGGTTTTACACTTTGCTCGCATTGAACACTGGTTTGTTTGGTAAAGCTCCATTCAAGAATGTAATCGTAAACGGATTGGTTCTCGCTGAAGATGGCCGAAAAATGTCCAAGAGTCTAAAAAATTATCCAGATCCAGAAGTAATTCTCGACAAATATGGAGCAGATGCGATTAGATATTACATGCTTTCTTCTCCAATTGTGAGATCAGAACCACTAAACTTTGCAGAGAAGGGTGTGGATGAAATTGTAAAGAAAATCTCTAATCGATTATTAAACGTTGTTTCATTCTACAAAATGTATGGAGCAGAGGAGAATGCCGAGAGCGATGTCAGACCAAATAGTGAAAATCCTTTGGATCAATGGATTCTAGAAAGATTGTCAGAGACTGGCGAAGCAGTCACCAAAGGTTTAGAGAATTATGAATTAGACCGCGCAGCTCGACCAATTATGGATTTCATCGACGATTTATCAACTTGGTATTTACGACGCTCACGAGATAGATTCAAAGAACAAAATAGTATTGATAAAAATGTAGCAACAAAAACCATTGCTTATGTCATTTTGAATTTATCAAAGATAATTGCTCCGTTCATGCCTTTCTTGGCTGAAAACATCTATCAAAAAATGACCGGCGCGGATTTTAAAAATCCAAATAAATCGGTGCACCTTTTGACTTGGCCGAAATTTGCTAGCGTAAATAAAGATATATTGGAGGAAATGAATACTGTTAGAAACCTGGTAACAATTTCTCTTGAGGCACGTGATAAAGTTGGAATCAAGGTTAGACAACCGTTGCAATCTCTATCGCTGTCAAATGAATTCTCAAAAATGGATAATGCGTTGATTGAAATATTGAAAGATGAAGTGAATATTAAAGAGGTCAAGTTTGATTCTGCTCTCAGTGGCCAGGAAGTTAAATTAGATTCCACAATCACAGATGAATTAAAGAGGGAGGGAATGTCACGAGACTTGATTAGGTTCATTCAGACAATGAGAAAAGAGGCAAAGCTTCAACCAGAAAATACAATTTCGCTTTCTATTAACACAAACGATTTAGGAAAAAGAGTTGTGAGCGAATTTGAGAAAGAGATCAAGTTAACGGTAAATGCTAATAAAATTGTTATCGGTGAGAATGACGGGCAAAAATTATCTCTAGGTGAGGTAGATTTTGTTGTAAAATTCTAGTATGAATCATGTCTACAACACACATGCTTTTGTTTTGAGGAGTTTTTCTATCGGTGAAAATAACAAAAAATTAATTTTACTCTCTCGAAATTTCGGTGTTATGAGAGTTAATGCCCAGGCAGTGAGAAAGATTGAATCAAAACTCCGTCCGATGATACAGGATTATTCCCGTGCAGATTTTTCAGTAGTGAAAGGAAACAATGGATGGCGATTGATTAATTCTGCCAATTCAGAAAACCTGCGATCAGATTTGGACAAAGAACAGAACGTCGTTGTGGCCAAAATATTCAGCTTGATCGATAGAATGATTCCTGAGGAAGATGGGGATGAGAAGATATTTGAAGTAGTTGAAGAATTTGTTGATTTTCTGAAAGTTAATAAATCCAATGAGGAAACGCTTGTTGGTTTAGAGATATTAACCGTGCTCAAAATTTTGTCGAATCTCGGTTATTTAGAGAACAAAAACAATTTTCTCGATCTTGTAAATCGTGATTATTCTCTCGAATCAATCTCATATATTCTGCAACACAAGAAAGAATGTGTGCGTGTGGTGAATCAAGCCATTAAAGAAAGTCATTTATAGTGTATAATTTTCGATATGGACGAATACAAAAGCAGATTGGAAAAACTGCAACAAAAAATTGATTCGAAAAACTTTCATCAGGATGAAAATCAGTTCGAACTTCACAAGAAAGACTACAACATCAAATCTGATTGGGGTACAGAACAGCCAAAAAGAAAAGACAACGGTCTTTTTGTTGATGATGAACCAGAAAAAACAGGGAAAGGATTCAAAATCTTTTTCGGATTGGCGTTTGCATTTTTTCTGATTTCAATTGTCTATGCCGCAGTAATTTTTTTGAAGGATAATTCAACTGCCGCAGGCGACGATGTCTCAATCAATGTTGTCGGGCCGATTTCTGTTGGAGGAGGGGAGAAGCTTTCTCTAGATGTATTAATTCAAAATAACAATGCCGTGCCAATCGAATTGGTAGATTTGGTTGTAGATTATCCAGCCGGTACGAAATCCGCGAATGATTTAGTGACCGATTTGAAGAGAGAAAGAGAATCCGTAGGCACGATTAATTCTGGTGCAATTGTGAGAAAAACTATCAGTTCGGCGTTGTTTGGACCGGAAAACTCTACAAAACAAATTGATATCTCGGTAGAGTATCGTGTGCAGGGTGCCAGTGCAATTTTCACCAAACAAAAGCAGTTCGATATTGTCTTGAATGCTTCACCGATTAGAATGACTGTGAATGCTCTAAAAGAGATTTCTTCTGGGCAAGATTTAGAATTAGAATTGAAAATTGTTGCAAACTCGAATAAAAAGTTAGAGAAAGTCGCCGTCTCAGCAGAATATCCATTTGGTTTTAGCTTCAAAAGTGCTGATGTGGCTCCTCGGAACGGAAACAATTTCTGGGTATTTGATGCTTTGAATCCGGGAGATGAGAAAGTCATTAAAATCAAGGGTTCAATTCAAGGACAAAATTCTGAAAATCGATATTTCAAATTTAAATCAGGATTGTTGAACAATGAGGCCAATGATCAAATCGGAATAATATT
>CAZHOL010000021.1:0-5310 GCA_964534415.1 uncultured Candidatus Saccharibacteria bacterium
TGTTCGTCGATAATAATGTATTTTCGTTCTTTAACTTCGTTATAACTAAGCATAATCTGTGTAAATAATTGTTTTTATTAAATTTCTCTCATCTTCACCTCGATTTCTCGTAGTATATCATTAGCAATTTTTTCGTTTTCTTGCAAGAAGGTTCGAGTGGCGTCATATCCTCGGCCCATTTTGATTTCTCCATATGCATAGCTCGATCCGGATTTCGCAATGATACCGAATTTCTCGCCGAGCGCTATAATTTCACCCTCGCGTGAGATACCTTCGTTGTACATCAGGTCGAACTCTGTGGCTTTGAATGGAGCAGCGACCTTGTTCTTCACAACCTTCACTCGAACGCGACCACCCATGATTTCCTCGCCCTTTTTGATCTGGGCAATTCTTCGAATGTCCAATCGTACCGAAGTATAGAATTTCAAAGCCTTTCCACCCGGAGTAGTTTCTGGATTTCCAAACATCACACCGATTTGCATTCGAATTTGGTTGATAAAGATGACAACTGTTTTAGATTTCGCAACGATAGCTGTCAATTTTCGTAAAGCTTGTGACATCAATCGCGCCTGCTTTCCAACATGATGCGCACCCATATCGCCCTCGATTTCATCTTTAGGAGTCAGAGCTGCGACCGAGTCGATAACAACGACGTCAATTTTTCCAGTTCGCACTAGACTCTCGACAATTTCGAGCGACTGTTCACCTGTGTCTGGTTGCGAGATTAGCAACTCGTCCAACTTCACCCCAATTTTTTTCGCATATTCAGGATCCAATGCGTGTTCGGCATCAACGAAAGCACAAACGCCATTTTGTTTTTGTGACTCAGCAATGATGTGCAACGCGAGCGTTGTCTTTCCACTCGACTCAGGGCCAAAAATTTCGATGATTCGTCCGCGGGGAACACCACCGATGCCGAGAGCCTTGTCCAAGCCGATTGAGCCAGTTGGAATAACATCGACATCGACACGGCGCGAATCGCCGAGCTTCATAATTGCATCTTCGCCGAATTTTGTTTTAATTTCCGCGAGAGTTTCCTCGATCTTACTAGACTTGGCCTCTTTTTTCTCCTGCTTGGTCTCACTCACAGGATTTGAAGTAACTGCTTTTTTCTCCTCTCCCTTATTTTTTTTATTTTTTTGCATGGCGTTATTATACTGAAAGCACTTAAAATCCTGATAAAGAAGTTCTAAAGATTTTCTAAAGTTTATAAAATAGATTTAGTCGCTCCGAGACTTTTCTATCGAACTTATCCTTAGCTTCAACTGAGATTATATTATATCCAGGGGAGAGTAGCAAAGACTCGGAAAACCGCCCAGACTCGTCCACATTTATCGCCCGGTCGTTGATTGAGATGAATGTGGTATTTTCTGTTTTACCCGCAATTTGAAGCATTTTCTCGCTCACCGTAGCCCAATTAGTGGGGGAATCCAATAGGATTTTGGGGCCAGCGATCAATACTCGAGAATTATAGATCATATATCCGACAATAAATACAAAAATCGCCGATACAATGCTAAATTTCACAACAAATGGTGCGTTTTTACTCATGTTTTTCTACCTCTCCACCCATTTCTTCGTCTTCTGAATTGTTGCCATTTCCTCCACCAACGAGAATTTCGCGAGGCTTTGAACCATTTGCTGGCCCGATGACACCTTTTTCCTCCAATAGGTCAATCAGTTTGGCTGCTCTAGAATATCCAACACCCAATTTTCGCTGTAGATATGATGTGGAAGCTTTACCAGCGCTGACAACCACTTCTTTTGCGTCGCTATACAAATCATCTTCGTCTTCTATGTCGTTTCCACCTTCAACAGCGTCAAAAATATTATTTCGCTCATTCACACCGTCCAAATCAATTCCTGTAACAGGCAAATCGTCCATTTTTTGATCAATTAGGAATTTAACGACATTTTTAACTTCCTCCTCTGAAATGAAGGCTGATTGAATTCGTCTAGGTTGTGCCATATCGCCTCCGAGGAACAACATATCTCCGGCGCCGAGTAATTTTTCTGCACCAGGCATATCCAAAATTGTTCGAGAGTCAATTTGTGAAGCCACCTGCAAGGCAACACGAGTAGGGATGTTTGCCTTGATGAGACCGGTGATGACATTTACGCTCGGTCGTTGTGTCGAGATGATGAGGTGAATTCCGACAGCTCGAGACATTTGTGCCAGACGCACAATTCCTGATTCCAATTCGCGCGGATATGTTTGCATAATGTCGGCAAGCTCGTCGATTACAATTACGATAAAAGGCATTGTCTCGGGTAGTTCGCTCTCCGTGTCGTTTTCTTTCTTGGCTTTCTCAAGAGCAGGGGACAGAACCTTATTGTGATATGAAGTAATATCGCGCACGCCACATTTTTGCAAAACATCGTATCGGCGATCCATTTCTTTGGCTGCCCATTTCAATGAGAGAATTGTTTTCTTGGCGTCAGTGATAACAGGTGTTAGTAGGTGTGGGATTTTGTTGTATAGGGTGAGCTCGACTCTCTTTGGGTCGATCATGATGAATTTCAACATGTCTGGTGTGTTGCGGAAGAGGAGGGAGGTAATAAGCGTGTGAATTGTGACAGACTTTCCAGAACCCGTAGCACCGGCGATTAGCATGTGGGGAGCTTTGCCGAGGTCAGCGAAATGCGAGTGGCCCGTGACACCTTTACCAAGCCCGATTGTTAGAGGTTTTGTCGCCTCTGCGAATTCTGGCTGTTTCAACAATGTTCCGAGACCAACCTTTGTTTTTGAAGTGTTAGGTATTTCAATTCCGACTAGAGACTTTCCAGGAATAGGGGCCTCGATTCGGAGAGGGTGGGCAGCGAGCGCCAGAGAGAGGTCATTTTGCAGCGCCACGATTCGTGACAATTTGATTCCTTCTGCCGGTTTTAGGGCGTAACGGGTGACAGTTGGTCCGACTGATACCTCGTCCATCTCGACATGAATTCCGAAATTAGCCAAAGTTCTTTTTATGATGTTTGCGTTTGCCTTGATGTCGCCGGTACCAGGTTTACCAGAATCCTTCTCGAGTAATGTTAGTGGTGGCATCACGAAATTTGCGTTTTCATTTTTGCGAGATAGGAAAATGAGCCCAGAATTATTTTTTTCCTTTTCTGGTTTTGGTTCAGGTGATTTTTTGACTTCGACCTCGTCTGAATTTTTGTTTTCGATTTTTTTCTCTTCTTTTTCTTCCTCTCCATTCTTTTCGATTTTTACATCGACTTCTTCCACATCTTCGTCCTCGCGATTTCTTTTTCGGAGCAACATACCGATGATCGAGGACTTCAAACTAGTATCAAAAATTACCAGCATTGAAATTACAAAACCTCCGACTAGGATAATTGCACTAATCCAGAAATCGAACAGCCTCTCGAGTGGTACGGCGACCATACTACCGATGTATCCTCCGCGATTGAAAATTAGATCGATTAATCCGATTCCTGAGAGTAGGAAAATGACGCCGCCCGTTATCTTTGGCCAAGTTAAATTATGATTCACAGATTTGAAAAATGAGGCACTGAGAACGAGAAGAATAGTAGGGAGGAGGTAATATCCAACACCTAGGAGTCGCGCAAAAATGTTGTAAAGAAAGTCACCAACAGGGCCAGCTTTGCCGAATGGTGACATGAGCATTAATATGGCAACGATAATAAAAACAACTGCCAAAATTGTTTCTAATGTTTCCTTTTTGAGTTTGCGATTCTCTCCTAATTCTTCTTCAATTTGTTCTTTTCTTTTGCGTCCCATTTTATTTTTAATTAAAGCTGTTGATATGCACATATAATATCACAAATATATTATGTCGATTTATTTTTTCCTTATTTACAAACGTCTTTTTGCTATTGACTTTTATGTCCGAAAGAATATTATGGGACTAATCGAATGTCTTTTTATAAAAATACAAAAGACATAAAAGACAAACACAATGGATCAGAACAAAAATATAAAAGACAATAATTCTCTAACGGACAGTACAAGAAATGTTCTGTTACAAAGCGTTTTCGTTAGGGACAATGACCTTGAATACATTTTCAAAAAGACAGAGAAGGTGTCCACGGCTGTTTACCTGATCACAAATTTCTTTTCACCCGAGGAGCCTTTGAAGTGGAGTATCAGACAGGTCGCCACAAAACTTCTGCATTTCTCATTGTCCTTTAGTCAGGGCTCCCTATACAACAAGGAGAAGAGAACATTGGATTTGAATGGTGCAATTTTAGAGTTATCATCATTATTTGATCTTGCGTATCGATCCGGTTTTGTGACTGTTATGAATTACCAAATTCTCAGCACAGAAATCAGTCGATTAGGGACATTGTTGGTGGAATACAATTCAGACAAGCTCAGTTCTAACAAGCCCTTGTTCACAGATGAAACTTTTGCTGTCTCTAGGACACAGACAACAACAGAAACCAGACAGGCATATACAGCAATATATGAATCGGCCGCAATAAAGACGCCATCTATAAAGGACATGTCTAAAGGACAGACAAAAAGGCCAAATGTCCTTAACACAGTAGTCAACACTAAAAGACGAGAAACCATTATTTCAGAGGTTAAAAGACTAGGTGAGGTATCGGTCAAGGACATAGCAAATGTCATAACTGACTGTAGCGAGAAGACTTTACAGAGAGAATTGTTGGCAATGGTAGAAGAGGGTGTTTTGTCTAAAACAGGGGAGCGCCGATGGAGTCGATATTCTATACGAAAATAATTGACTTTTAGTTGAAAAAGGGCTAATATACGAGGACTACTGATATTTGTATATCAGTGGGTTATCCACAACATATAGTTAACACTTGCATTGCGAGGGGCTATAATTGTGGTACTGGTAAGTACGGGATTTATTTTACTGCACGATTCGATCATTGAAAATTAAATAAATTAGATGATTCGAAGCCTCGAGATTAAAACCTCGAGACCAGTTTATATTTTCTGATAATCCTAATCCAGTTACCGTTAGTTAATGATTGAAATGACAGAGATTTAGAAGCCAAACTTTTTCGTGAATGCTGTCGAATTTTTCCAAAAGAAAAAATGCATTGATGAAAAAATGGTGATTATAAAACCCGCGCCCATACGCGGTATCACAGATAGACAGATACGACAGATACCGAATTGATTATTGGATCAATTCAAATTATCAATAAACGTTTATTAATAATTCTAGTGAACCCAAAATTATTTAACAATAAAAAGGGAACACTCTAAAACAAAATTACAAATATGAAAAGATTTATTTTGGGTTTTGCATTAGCTTTGGTTCTTGCATCAGCAAGCTCAGCTAGCGCATACACATATACTCGAGATTTGAC
>CAZHOL010000022.1:0-5262 GCA_964534415.1 uncultured Candidatus Saccharibacteria bacterium
CCAAAAACTCTTTCAGCAAATCATTATTCCCCGCAAAGAAATGGATATTGGCACGCAATTTTCCTCCTGATTTTTCCTGATATCGTTTCAAAGTCTCCAAAACTTCATCATAGGCATCGCGACAATGAATCATCAAAGGTTTGTCGACCTCGAGAGCCAATTCAATTTGTTTCTCAAAAATTTCCTGCTGGCGTTGTTTGAATTTATCAACTTCATCATTGATATGAAAATAATCGAGTCCACATTCCCCTATCGCAACCACCTTCGGATGTTTCGCCATCGCCAAAAACTCTTCGTGATTGTATTCGGTCTCGCCAACATGAATCGGGTGGATGCCGATTGTTGCATAGAGATTCGGATTGGCTTCGGCTAATTTAATAACCTGCACGGAACTGGATTTGTCGGTACCAACATTAATACAAGTCACATTATTTTTCTGCGTCCTCTCCAACATCTCTGCCCTATCCGCATCAAATTGTGCGAAGTTCATGTGAGCATGTATATCTATGTATTTAAGTTTCATATTATTCTTTTCTAACGAAAAGCGATTCTGGTTTTTTATTTTCGGTCACTGCCTGCAAAATTTTTGCTGAAGTTTCCGGCATGAACGGCGCGAGCATCAATCCAATTTTCTGAAGTTCACAGACGAGCCCGGAAATTATTTCAACCGCGCGAGCAGAATCTGTTTTAATCAATTTGAAAGGTTCGGTCTCGGCGATTTTCTCGTCGATGGCACCGACAACTTTCCAAATTTCATTCATTGCCTCCTGCAAATTAAATTTTTCAATTTCTGCGTTGTATTGATCTGGAATTTTGACCGCGGAAACATCAACTGGCGTCGAGATATTTGTCTCTGCCATCTTCATCACGCGACTCGCCACATTTCCGAGGCCGTTCGCAAGATGTGCATTGTACGCGTCCTTGAATTTCTCCCGAGTAAAATCACTATCCTCAAATGGATGAAGCCCTCTAGTGACAAAATATCGCAAAGCATCTGCGCCAAATTCTTCAACAATTTCAACAGGATTTATGACATTTCCGAGCGATTTGGACATTTTTTGACCATCGGCCAAAATGAAGCCATTCACTACGACTCGATTAGATGTGGGCAAATCAACAGACATGAGCATGGCCTGCCATCGCGCAGTTTGCTGTTGCAAATTGTCCTTGCCACAATATTGAATCGGCGTTCCATTGACCCAGAATTTTTCAAACTTTTCCATGTCGTTTGGCCAACCGAGAGTTGTGATGTAATTGGTGAGCGCGTCGAACCAAACATACATCACATGTTCTTCATCACCTGGAACAGGAATACCCCAAGGCATTTTTGATTTTAAACGTGAAATACTGAAATCCTCGAGCCCCGCAGAAACAAAACTTTTTATTTCATTTAGGCGAGATGCGGGTGCAACGAATTCTGAATTTTCATAGAGCTTCAACAATTTTTCCTGAAATGCAGAATATTTGAAGAAATAATTTTCCTCTTCGACAGTTTCTAATTTCTGTCCTGGATGATGTGGACATTCGCCATTTACTAAATCTTTTTCTGTGACAAACATTTCGCAACCGACACAATATAGACCGCTGTATGATTTTTTATAAATATAACCAGCGTCAGCACATTTCTTCCAAAATTCCTGAGCTCCTGCAATATGTTCAGCGTCGGTGGTGCGAATAAACTTATCAAAAGACAGATTTAATTTTGATTTAAGATTAATATAATTCTGAGCGACCTCGTCCACAAATTGTTTTACCTCCTTCCCCTCTTTTTGTGCTCGCTGGAAAATTTTTGTGCCGTGTTCATCTGTACCCGTGTTGAAGAAAACTTCAAAACCTTGCGCACGTTTGTAGCGAGCGATAACATCCGCGCGAATTATTTCCATTGCAAATCCAACATGCGGTGTTGAATTTACATATGGCAAAGTTGTAGTTATATAAAATGGTTTCATATTAATTCTGCTCTGCCATTTTTGAAGCAATAGCCTTGTCCTTCTCAACATCTGTTAGATATTCCATTACCGCAGCGGCAACCGGAACAGCAATTAAAATTCCTAGGAAACCTGCAATTTGTCCTCCGATAATCAACGAGATGATAGCGACCAATGCAGGAATTCCGACAATTTTCTTTACTACCTGTGGGTGAATGAGTTGGCTTTCAAATTGTTGGATTATGACGTATAGTCCGATGACTAGGAACGCCGCAGTAATTCCCCCATCCAAGAATGACAAGATAACGGCTGGAATTGCGGCGATAAATGGGCCGAAAATCGGAATTAGTTCGAGAACCCCAGCAACCACAGCGAGCATCAAGGCATTTTGTATTCCTAATATGCTCAATCCGAGGAAAGTCAAAACTCCAACAATGACACTCAACAACAATTGTCCCTGAACCCAGAGCCCAATTTTCTTCTGTGATCTCTGCCACAAATCAATTGCATATTTTTCATGACGAAGTGGTGTAATAATTCGAATTAGTCCGTTGATACCGTTGTCTTGCACTGCTAAATAGAATGAGAGAATGAAAATCAAAATACCACTAAAAATTCCTCCGAACACAATACTCAAAGTAGAAACAAAGCCAGCTGTTGTATTTGAATTTCCGCTAATTGTGGCGATGAGTTCGCTTTTCTCTAAGTCACTGAATTGTTTTATCACCTCATTCAACACAGGAAAGTCCTCTCCTACCCCAGATTCGTTCGCTGTTATCAAATATTTTGGAAATGATGTGGCGAAGTTTTGCAAATCTTTAACAAATGGCGGCGCGAAGACATAGAAAATCGCGGTGAGAAAAACTAGAAATGAGACATAAATCATTAAAACAGATAGGGCGCGCGGTATACCTCGACGCATTAACCACTTTGTAATTGGCTCTATTCCAGAGGCCAAAATTACGGATGTAATCAAAACGAGAATCAGGTCCCTAAGCACAAAAAGTGCATATACGAGAAAAATCGCAAAGAAGACCTTGAAAATTGTCCCCATTTTGATGTTAATAAACAGCGGTTGATTTGTGTGATCTTTCATTAACTACACTATAACACGCAAATTGCAATGAAACAATTACAAAACAAGTAGTTTCTTTATTCCCTCTTCGTCCTCATTTGGACCTATGACAGCGAAATATAAATTGTCTTTTTTGAAAACTTCTTTAGCAAGTTTTTGTATTTGCTCTGCTGTGACGCTTTTAATCTCTTTGATAACCTTCTCCGGAGTTACAATGTCTTCGTGATAAAGTTCCTGCTCGACATAAAATTCGGCGTTCTGTTCTGAAGTCTCCATTCCCATCGCTACACTACTAATAATCATTTGCTTTGCCTTATCCAACTCTGCTTTTGAGACTTTTGCGTCGCGCATCTTTTTGACTTCATCTAAAATTCCCAAAACAGCCTCATGAAGCCGACCGTTTCCAACTCCAGAAGAGATTGTGAGATTACCGGTGTCAGATAAATAATCTGCACCTGATCTGATGTAATAGCAAATTCCTAATTGTTCTCGCATTTTAGTGAACAGGCGTGAGCTCATTCCCCCACCGAGAATGCAGGATAGAACGCGCATGACCTTTCTCTTTGGAGATTTAACACCGAAAGTTTTGAAGCCCAAAACCAAATGAGACTGATCTGTTTTTTTAGGTATCGCAATCATTGCTGGCGCAGGCAATTTTGCAGGGGCAGGTTTCGGTTTCCAAATCTTGCCCGAATCGAGTTTCGCTAGATGTTTTTCTATCAGTTTCTTTATTTTCTTTGTATCGAAATTACCGGCAACAACAACTATTGTTGCTTTGCCGTTGTAATATTTCTTTCTGTAGTCTAGAAAATCTTGTCTGGTAAAGTTTCTGATATTTTCTTTTGGACCAATAATTGGTCGGCCGAGAGGATGATTACCATACATTACTTTATCAAACACCTCCTGAACTTTCCGCTGTGGCAAATCTTCATACATGTTTATCTCCTCAATAATTACCCCTCGCTCTTTGTTCAATTCTTCCTCAGGAAAATTTGAGTGCAGATACATATCAGACAAAATTTCAACGGTTTTTTCTAGATGACTGTGATGAGTCTTCGCGTAATATGCAGTTCCAGAAGTGAAAGTGAAAGCGTTGAAATGCGCGCCCATAGCGTCGAGTTCGGTAGAAATTTGGGTGCTAGTTCGATTTTCCGTTCCCTTAAAACACATGTGCTCGAGAAAATGAGAAAGCCCATTTTGTTTTTCATCTTCATATCGAGAACCAACCTCCGTCATTATCATCACAGTTACAGTCTGATTCCCTTTCATAGGAACAGTCACTAGACGCACACCGTTTTTCAAAATGGTTTTTTTGTAAGACATATTTTTAAAGAATTAATTTAACTTGCTGGAAATAAATTCGACGAGATTCTCGAGCGCAACTCTCTCCTGTTTTCCTGTGTCGCGGTCGCGCACAGTCACTCCGGTATTTTGCTCAATTGTTTCGAAGTCCACAGTGACGCAAAGTGGCGTTCCGATTTCGTCTTGTCGGCGATATCTTTTTCCAATGCTTCCTGCCTCGTCGTACATGACCTCCGGAACAATTTTGCGCAGCATTGAGAAAATCTCGCGAGCTTTGGCGACTAATTCAGGTTTATTTTTCAATAATGGGAAGACGGCGATTTTAATTGGTGCTACCGATGGGGCAAGCTTCAAAAAGACGCGTTTCTCGCCTGCCATGCTGTCCTCTGTGTATGCGTCAGTTAAAACAGCGAGCACTGTACGGTCAACCCCGAATGATGGCTCGATGCAATGTGGTGTGAATCGCGTTTTGGCTTCCTCATCATAATATGAGAGGTCGACGGTGCTGGCCTGGCTGTGTGCAGAGAGGTCGAAATCGGTTCGATACGCCAAACCATATAATTCTTTTTTGCCGAATGGATAATCGAATTCGAAATCGATTGTGCGTTTCGAGTAGTGGGCACGGTCTTCGCTAGCAACCTCTAATTCGTGGACTTTTTCTTGTGAGAGTCCAATGTCCTGAGTGAATGCCCAAACTTGTTTTCGGAAATGCTCGAAAGTTTCCTCCCAATTTGTTGGGTCGACGAAATATTCAATCTCCATCTGTTCGAATTCGCGAGTTCGGAATGTAAAATCGCGCGGTGCTATTTCGTTACGGAAAGCTTTACCAATTTGTGCCATACCGAAAGGCAATTTTGGATGGAATGTGTCTACAATATTTTTGAAGTTCACGAACATTCCCTGCGCCGTCTCTGGTCTCAAATATGAGATAGATGAATCGTCCTCGATTGCACCGAC
>CAZHOL010000023.1:0-4909 GCA_964534415.1 uncultured Candidatus Saccharibacteria bacterium
TCATCGTCCGCTACAAAGCCTTCGATATCAAACTCCTCGCCACCCAAGCTCTCATCTGGACTCTCATCATTCTCGTCGGCTCACAATTCTTCTTCATTAGAAATCCGATTAACTATGTATTGAACGGAATAACATTCGTTGGTGCAATCATCTCCGGCGTTCTTATTGTCCGCTCTGTCAAACGTGTCGATGCACAACGTGAGGAGTTGGCGCTCGCAAACCAAGAGCAAGAGACTCTCGTGCACTTCATCACACATCAGATCAAGGGTTACTTTACCAAGAGTCGAAATATTTTTGACACGCTGACAGACATGGAAAATGTGCCAGAGGGTGCTCAGAGATTGATCAGTGAGGGTTTGCGTTCAGACAAAGAGGGCGTTGAATTGGTTGAGAATATTTTGAATGCTGCCAATTTGAAGACAGGAAAAATGCAATTCAAAGACGAGAAGGGAAGTCTCGATCAGATGATAAAGAAATTGGTTGATGATATGACCCCTCTCGCCACCGCAAAAAATCTAAAATTGAATTTCTATTGCAGTACTCCTGTACAATACAACGCGGACACATTCCGATTGAAAGATCTCTTCAAAAATCTAATCTCAAATGCCATCAACTACACATTCGAGGGAGGGATTACAATTTACTTGAACAAAAAATCTGATTACGCAGAATTTATTATCAAGGATACCGGTGTTGGTTTGACCGAGGATGACAAACGCAGACTCTTTACCTCAGGAGGTCGTGGTGCCGAGTCAGTTAAGTACAATGTATCAAGCACCGGTTATGGCCTCTACATTGCGAAGAAGGTCGTCGACTACTACCACGGTCGCATTTGGGCTGAATCTGAGGGGCGAAATAAGGGGACGACTTTTGTGGTGACTTTGCCTTTGGAGAAATAACATTTCTGATATAATTACCCACATGTCAAAAACCAGAATCGCAACCTATATAGTTGCAGTCATCGTTATAATTGCCGGTCTCGTTTATTGGTCATATTATGAAGCTAACAAACCGAGCAAGTACGACACTTTCGCACAATGTGTAGCAGATAGCGGTGCCAAGTTCTATGGAGCATTCTGGTGCGTGCATTGTCAGTCTCAAAAGAAAATGTTTGAAAGTGCCGCAAGACTCCTCCCATATATAGAATGTTCATCGCCCGATGCAAAATCTCTTTTGCCTATTTGTCAGGAAAAAAATATTGAAAGTTTCCCAACTTGGATTTTCGCTGATGGATCGAGTCAGACTGGGGAAATGCAATTGCCGGCTTTGGCAGAAAAAACAAAGTGTGAATTACCACAATAATATGATTTTTATTTTCAACAAAGTTCTCGCAATCGGAACCATAGCAATGCAAATTGTTTTTTTGTATTTGCTCGCATATTATTTCGTGAATCGTAAAGACGTAAATGACATCGTAATTAATTTTTTACGAAAGTTCGGTTTAAAAATCTCTCTTACTCTCGCATTTTTTGGTGCAATTCTCACGCTGGTATATTCTGAAGTTGTTGGTTACTCAGCCTGCTACCTATGTTGGATTCAGCGTGGATTCATTTACCCACAAATTATTTTTCTTGCTGTTGCAGTTTGGATGAAGAAGAAATGGGCAGTTGTCACATCGCTAATCTTTTCAATCGCAGGAACGATTGTCGCGATATATCACAATTGGGTTAGTCTAATCGGAGATTCGGAAAAATGTACAGCATTTGGAAATACAACTTCCTGTGCGACACGTTACGTTTATGAATTTGGCTATATCACAATCCCCGTGATGTCTCTAACGATTTTCTTGCTATTAACATTTTTGCTTTCGATTTCTTTGCGCAGTCGTGATACAATTTCACAGTAAACTTATGACAAATAATAATTCAAAACCATCATATTTTGTTCATCACCTCAGTTTGGCGATTGGACTAGTATTGGTGTGGCGTGGAGTTTGGTATGTTTTAGACGAAATCGACAAAATATTTTTTGGAGGATATAGCGGATGGACAGGACTACTAGGCATTTTGCTCGGTGTCATTATCCTATATTTCCCAGACAGAGATCTAAAGGAATTGGATAAACTATAAAATTGCAAATCAGTGTGCAATCACGAAACAAATAACTGATGAAGCGCCGGCCGCCAAAAGCGTCCGGCGCGCTTCGTTTAACGTTGCGCCCGTCGTCACAACATCATCAATCAAGATGAAATCACGCCCCGAAACCTGCGAGATATTGCTGACTGCAAATATATTTTGGGAATTTCTTAATCTCTCTGCCCGAGAACTCCACGATTGTTTAGTGCGATATTTCGTGCGCTTCAAAATATTCTTGTGGTAAATGATGCGCTGGGTGGCTTGCACATCCACAATTTTTGCCCGCTGAATATTTTTTAAAATCCCGTCACATAGCCACTCACATTGATTATATCCTCGTTCCGCTAATCGTTTGTGATGAAGGGGAATCGGTACAAGAAATATTTCTTTCATGCGTTTATCTGAAGCAATCGTCCTCAATATCTTTTCGCACAAAAACTGTGCAAATAATTCTGACACCCAATGACATTCGCGAAACTTCATTTGCCAAATCATTTTCCGCACCAACTTATCTTTATACGAAAAAATCGCAAACACGCCAGAATATTTTTGCGTATGAACTTTCTGCAATTTGTTAAAAACTTCATCTGCACATAACTCCTGAAAATCAGACATGTCAGAATCAGCCGGCAATATTAAATTAAAAATGAAATTAACAGCTTTGATAGTAAATGCAACGACAGATTTCATTCCTATATGATATAATTAATCCAAATATTTATGGCAGGATTTCTTGATCAAATCTTTAGCAAAATTTTAGGAAAAACAGAGGCTGGCGCGAGCGTCCTTGGCATCGATATTGGTGCATCTTCAATTAAAATCGTGCAATTGACTCGCAAGGGTGGCCAAGCAGTGCTGCAAACATACGGGGAAATCGCGCTTGGTCCTTATGCAGGAACGCAGATTGGTCGTGCCACGAAACTCGACGCAACGAAACTCGCCGAGGCTTTGAAAGATGTTTTGAAAGAAGCCAACACTTCAACAAAAAATTCCGCAATGTCGATTCCGATGCGCTCGAGCATGGTTTCTGTCTTCAAAATGCCAAAAATCACGGGCAAACAGCTTGCCGAAATGATTCCTATCGAGGCGCGCAAATATATTCCGGTGCCAATTGCCGAGGTTGCTCTCGATTGGTTCATCATTCCAGACATGGAAAAAATGGAGAACGATCAGATTCCAGCAGAAAAACAAACCGTGGAGGTGATGGTCGTTGCAATTCATAATGAAGTTCTCTCGGATTACAGTAACATTGTCGGTGCCACAGGAATTACTACATCTTTTTTTGAAATCGAAATGTTTCCAACTGCACGCGCAGTTCTCGACGCAAATTATCTTAGCCCCGTAATGATTATTGATATAGGAGCCGGCGCAACCAAGGTATACATAACAGAACGTGGAATAGTACGCGACTCACACATAATTGGAAGAGGCTCTCAGGATGTTACTCTCAGTGTTGCAACCGCTCTTAATGTTCCAATCGATTTTGCCGAGAAATTGAAACGCTCTTACGGAAAAAATGAGCCAGCACAAGACAAAAGTATCGCTGAAATAGTCGATCTTGTCTTCAACCCAATCTTTACTAGCGCAAGTGAAATAATGGTTCAATTTCAAAAGCGACATAATAAAAATATCACCAAGGTGATTATGGTCGGCGGAGGTTCTCAACTCACCGGCATCGCAGAAAAGGCTCAGACATTTTTCGGAATCGAGACTATTCCTGGAACTCCATTTGATAAAGTTCAAACACCAGCCTTTCTCGAACCTGTTCTCAAAAAAACCGGCGTAATGTTTGCGGGCGCCATTGGTTTGGCTTTGCGTAAGTTGCAGGAGATGGAATAACTTATCTTTGACAAATTTTTTTGTAGTATAATTTTATCAGTATGGACAATCAACCAGGACAAAAATATACAACTTCTTTCATACCTAAAAAACCAGTTGCCATTCCAACTACTGGATATAGTAAATCATCGGGCCCCAAGGTAATGACAGTCATAGGAATGTTTGTTTTTCTGGCCTCACTTTTGTTGGGTGCCGGGGTATATCTATGGAAAATCCAAATTAATTCATCAATCACTGCTCAGATCGAAAGTTTGAAAAAATCTCGAGCCGAATTTGATAATGATACTCTGGCCGCAGCTACTAGATTGAACGAGAGAATCAATGTTACAAAAAGTCTTTTGGAGAAACACAAAGCCCCATCAGAAATTTTAGAGTTATTAGAGGATAATATTCTCGTAACTGTTCGTTTGAAAAATTTGTCATATTCTACTCAAGCTGACGGCACAATACAAATCAGTGGCGCTGGCTCTGCTGCAGGATTCAAATCTGTCATATTGCAATCAAATGAAATGGGTAAGACTGGCTTGTTGAGAGATGTGATGTTTGCGGATGTTCAAAGTACAGCAGGCAACCTCGTATCCTTCTCTTTGAATTCTTTGGTCGAAGAAAAAGTTGTTTTGTATAAAAATAAATTCAATTCACAATTTTCTGTTGGTGAAAATACTTCACCTGCGAAAGCAGAGGAGGGTGGACTAATCTTCTCTAGAAAATTATTTGCAAATTAACATGAAAAATTACACAGCATTACTTTTAATACTAGTATCAATCGGAGTGTTCTTCTTTTTTGTTGATCCACAATACAAAGAGGTCAAGGCACTGAGAATCCGACACGCAGAGAATGAAAAAATGCTGGACAAAGCAAAAGAATTGCGTGCCAAGAGAGATGAATTGAATCAGCGCTATAAAAATATTTCTGAAGAAGAGAGAAATAAATTAACAAAAGCAGTTCCAGAAACGGTCGACAATGTTCAGTTGATTTTCGACATCGATAATAT
>CAZHOL010000024.1:0-4670 GCA_964534415.1 uncultured Candidatus Saccharibacteria bacterium
TTGAGGTGGATGTGCCCTTACGGGTGTGGAGGTTCAAGTCCTCTCCCGCGCACAAGTAGAGACATCGGCAAAAATGGTCGGGTCAAAAGCGTATCGCGAAGCGATACGCGAGCAGTCGGAAATCCGTCCGCCTTTGGCGGACATGGCGAAATCCCACAAATCTCCCCAGCGTATGGAAACCATTTTGTCCTTGATTTCAGGGTTAGAGCCGATTTTCTGAAAAAACTTCTTCCATTCCAAATGAGAGGAAGTTTTTTCTAAATCGGTGGCTTCTTTCAAGGACAAAATGAAACTCCGCAAAGGTTCGACCCAATTCTTTCTCTGTTGCCCAAAATTAGTCAAACTTTCCTCAAGCTTGATTTTTTGACGCATTAAAATATCTTTTCGTTCGAGATATACCACTTTTTCAATATCGCCATCGAGGTATATCGAAACGAGCCTATCAAGCTTGGTCTGTGTCTCGGAAAGTTTGTCTTTCAAATTTTGGGCAACATTTCCTCTCGCAGAAATTGATTCATTTTCCCAAACAGTAATATGTTTTTCCATTTCTTCAATTTCCGCGAGAGGAAACGACACTGATTGAAGCAGTGAATGAAGTTGTGAAGCGAGTGATTCCTCTTGCAAATACGGCTGGGAACATTTTCCACTTTTCTTGGTGCAACGGTAATAACAATACTTCACACCATAACGATTGGTGGAAAATTGAGCCGTAATTGTGCATCCACACTCGCCACACTTCATAAATCCAGTGAAAGCAAAAGGAAGAAACGATTTTTGTTTTCGTGGTTTCTTCCTTTTGCTAAACACCTTTTGCACTGCTTCAAACAGTGTCGAAGAAAGAATTGGCTCAAAGTTTCCGTTGTGCCATTCACCACGATGTTTGATAAATCCGATGTACGCCCGATTAGTAAGCATCTTCACAACGGAAACTTTGGCAAGTGGCGTTCCTTTTTTCTGTACAACTCCATGATCCGCCAAAAAATCCGCCAGTGTCGTCAGTGTGTATGTTCCAGTGGCGTATTCCTCAAACGCTCGCTTGATAATACGAGATTTCACAGGGTCAGGTTCAATGTTGTGAGTTTTAAAATTATTGACATAGCCCATTGGAGCGAGCGTTAACCATTCACCACGGCGGATTTTTTGGCGGATTCCACGCTTCACATTCTCGACTAAGTTGTCAGAAAAATATTTGGATTGCCCGAACGCCACTTGCAACATAAATTTGCCTTGCGGAGTTGGCTCAAACCAAAACTGCGGAAAGCGTAAAGAAGCAATTCTGTTGATGTCTATGAGATAGATGATTTTTCCGCCATCAACAGAATTACGGGCGAGACGGTCGGGATGCCATGCCAAAATACCAAGTGGTTCACTTGAACTTTCAATATACTCGATCATTTTGGCAAAACCGTCTCGCCCGGGCTTCTTTGCGCTTTTCGCTTCCGTAAATACTTTTACGATTTCAATGCGTTCTCTGCTCGCAAACTCATTCAGCTCAAAAAGTTGAGCTTCAATACTCATCACTTGTTTATCATCCTCCTCTGTACTCTTGCGAGCATAGAGAACGCATTTATTTTTGGTTTGAGTTGTTTCCATACGCTGGGGGGATTTGTGGGATTTCGCCATGTCCGCCAAAGGCGGACGGATTTCCGACTGCTCGCGTATCGCTTCGCGATACGCTTTTGACCCGACCATTTTTGCCGATGTCTCTACTTGTGCTCTAATCATACACTTTGCTCGAACTTTTTTCGAGAAGCAAATGTACTAATGCGGACTCGGTTTTGCGGAAGCATTTTTCTGGGGATATGATTTCCGCAAAACCTCGGCTACTTCGGATTTCGCAAGCGGAGGAGGGGGGGTCTGGGGAGGAATCCTCCGCTTGCTCCATCCGTTTTCTTTTGGCGAAATTCAGGGCGGACACATAGAGTATTATAATACACCCTTGTATTGAATTGCAACAAATAATATTATATAGTTATGCACAGGGATACATCATCAAAACGATTGGGAGAAAATCTCAAGAGATTACGGACAAAGAAGAAAATGTCGCAAGGCGATATTTCTCGCAAACTTGGAGTTGATAGAGCGTATATCAGTAGTATTGAAAATGGTCGAATGAATCCTACACTTTCTACTCTTGAAAAACTAGCGGAGGCAATTGGGGTTAATTCTTCTGATTTATTGAAATAGATTATGGAAAATTTTTTAAACAATTCTGAATTTCTTAAAAATGCTGAAGCAAAAATCCAGCAGAAAGTTTCTTTTGCAAAAGAACATGCTTTGACACAGGAAGAGTATAAAATGGTTTCAGATAAAGAATTTGAAATGCAAGGAATTCAAAACAAAAGAGAACTGACGGATGATGAAGTAAATTATTATCATGATTTCAGACAAAAAATGAATGATGCGACTGTAGAAGTTGAAACATTACCCGAAATGAGGCGAGTAATGGGTATTTTGGGATTTGATGCTCATTCTATTGTAGATATTATGAGTCATGAGAATGCTCATGGAAATAAAGCGGAACAATTAGGTGCACAACATTTAGGCTATCGCTTTATGATAATAAAGGGAGATAATGGCGGTATTATTGTACAGCCACAAGCAAGTTTATATATTCCCGACGAGTGGGATGTGGAGAAACAAAAAGCGGTTCATTTGGCAACATTACAAGCACCTGACGAATATGGAAATGAAATATCTGATAGTGATAAAAAATCTTTAGACCAGATAAATAACAGTAAGTAATTATATGGAAAATAATGGCTTCAATAAAATAGTAAATAACATAAATGAGCAAAAAGGAAATTTTGGCGAACCTCTTATCGAAAAACTGGGATTAAAAACTGGCAAGGAAGTTTCTCTTGTTAAGCGTTCGCTTTCTGAAAATTCCGCTATTAGTGTCGGAGAGAAAATTCAAGGAAGACTTACTCGCGATGTACACATCGGTCTACCGATTGAATTAGAAAATTCAAATACAAGCCCGATAAAAGAAATTAAGGAGGAACAAGGAAAATATTTTGTTGAAACCCTTACCTCTGTATACGAGCTTTTTCTCCAAGCAAAGCAGGAGGGAAATTTTGAAAAGATTTCTGAATTACAAAAAGATTTAAGTTTTATTGAATCTCATATAAACGAGCAACCAGAATCAATCAAAAAAATGTTCCAAGAAATGAAAGATAAATTTTATACTTTGGCTGAAATTGATAGTAAAAAGTTCATGTTCACGCAATTAAATGGGAATGATGTGATGTCTTGGGTTGAAGACGAAAAAAATCCAGGGAAATGGAAAACAAGACTTTTTAGATTTTCCAGCTCAGATCATCAGTGGAAGTCTTTGCCTGGTGAACGAGACGATGGAAGCTATATGAAAGGTGATGAGGAAAGTCCATTGCATCATTATGTTCAAAGTGCAAAACTAGATAAAAGAATCTATAAAATTATAAATTCTTTACCGCAAAAATATAATCATTATTCTGCGCAAGAATATTTACCGACTCCGCCAACAGGAGACGCAAAAGGTCACTATTGGGACGAGTTTGAATTTAAAGAAAATTATCAAACATTGAAAAATAAAGAGTGGGCTTCCTATCAAGACTTTTGCCAAAGGTTTTTTAAAGGATACGAAAGATTTGTAATGGGTGCTGATGGTTTTAGAAACTTTACCTTAGATGGTGGTTTGTATAAATGGATGAAAAATCTCGAAAGTATTGCAGAATTTAGAAATATAAAAACAGAATTGGAAAGATTAAATACGAATCCAGAATACACAGAAGAATTAAAGCAGAGTAGTCTTTGGAGAATGGAAAGATTCATCAATGACAAGCCAGAAGTAAAACATTTTGCTGGAGTGTATAAAGAAAATATTGGTTCTTATGTTGAAAAATGTTTCAAGGCGAGATTTCCCGAAACAATGATGCCTGATTTCAAAAATTGTATTGATAAGTATGACAAGGTTGATATTGCTGAAAAAACACAAAAAAATAACATTCATATTGAGGAGTATAAAGTAAAAAATTCCGATGGCGATGAGCTTGTTTTTGCTATGGCTTATGACGACAAAGGAAGAGTTTACATAGACAACATTTATGATCCAAGAGTTGAAATTGGTGATTACGGTATTCCAAGCGAAATAGTACAAATGGGACACTTAGTTTATAAGCCAGAAGATTACAGACAGCAAACGTACGCAATTCCTGAAAAATACCTAAATGATAAAACCAGTCATAAATATATTGATATAAGTGCATTGTGGGAAAATATTCCTGTCATTAAAAAATTCAAAGAGGAATTAAAAAAGCGTGGAGTGTTGAAATAAGGGAGTGTAGCTTCATGCGCGCACGGGTGGGCAAGAGCGTGTGTGCGTATTCGCACACACGCTAGGGGCAAGCTGTATTTCGCCTCGGGCATTTCCGCTATGAGCGTCCATGGCTAAAGGATGAGCGCCGAAGTTATATATCTCACAAAAGTTTAGTAGCGAAAGCGACACCACGAACATAAATATGCAAAGCGTGGAGTGGGGATGGCGAGGGCGTACTCCGAGTACTCTCGGAGTATATCGCCCGACCCGGGGAGAGGAAACTTCCTCTCCCCAAGAAGCGCAGGCTTTGCCTGCACATAGGCACCTAGGCGCGAGTAGCCATAGCGGAAATGCCCGAGGCGGATGCCGAGGG
>CAZHOL010000025.1:0-4575 GCA_964534415.1 uncultured Candidatus Saccharibacteria bacterium
TTGACCGGTACAAAATTCATAATGCAAAAAAACGACGCGACTGTAAATGTCGAATCGAAATTGCTCGGTCTACATCAGGTTGGACCACTTGCGCTCGGCGTCGAAATTGCAATTTCGCTTGGACTCACAACTGAACAAATTGAGTCCAGCTTAAAGAAAACTTGCGCATTTGAACATCGTCTCGAACCGCGCGTTAGTCCTGCAGGTGTTGTCACACTAGATGATAGTTATAACGGAAATCCGGACGGAGTTTTCGCTGTGATCGACTTTTTGGCTTCACTAAAGGACACAAAGCGGTACTACATGACTCCAGGATTGGTTGAGTTAGGAACAAGCTCTGAGGCGGTTCACCGAAAAATCGGGCAGAAATTGGCTCAGTCAGGAATTGAAAATGTCATTTTGATAAATAATTCTGTGACGCCAGATATTGAATTTGGGCTTCGAGAAAATAACTATGCAGGTAAAATTACGAAATTTGATGATGCCCTAACCGCATTTCAAAGTATTCAGCACATAACTACAGTTGGTGATGTTGTTTTATTGCAGAATGATTGGCCGGATCAGTATGCTTAAAACGATTCTCGCGCGGTTTCGAGTGGTGTGCTAAAATACAAAACATGAAAAAGAACATAGCCGTAATTTTTGGTGGAAAAAGCGCCGAGCATGATGTTTCAATTATCACCGCTCACAATCCAATCATAGAGTCGCTTTTAACAATGAAGGATCAGTATAATGTCATTCCTGTCTATATTTCGAAGAAGGGAATTTGGTATTCAGTACCAGAGATGAATGACTTGAAATATTTCAAAAATCCAAATTACGAATCTGCGCTCGCAAATTTGAAGCCGCTAAATATCTCCACAACTAGCGGTCTGACGCTTTTCACCTCTGGCTTTTTTGGAAAGAAAATGAAAATTGATTTGGTTTTTCCTGCGATGCATGGAACTTTCGGTGAGGATGGCAGCCTCATGGGCCTTCTGCGAATGGCTAATGCGCCGTTTGTTGGATGTGACTTATTTGCTTCTGCAGTTGCGATGGATAAAGTTCTCACCAAAGATCTCATTCGCGCTAACGGTGTCCCCGTTGTTAAAGATGTTTGGTTTGTAAAATCAGAATGGGAAAACAAAGATAAAAGAAATGAAATTAAAAATCGCCTAGCAGAATTAAAATTGCCACTGTTCGTCAAACCCGTTCACCTCGGATCCAGCATCGGTATTACTAAAGTTACAAAATCTATCGAACTCGATAACGCAATTGAGGTTGCGCTTCACTACGATAACAAAGTTCTTGTTGAAGAAGGTGTAGAAAATTTAATTGAAGTCACATTGCCGATGATTGGAAATGAAGTTGTGGAATTCGCTGCTGTAGAGAGACCGATGAACAAGGCGGAATTTTTTGACTTCAATGATAAATATTTAGCAGGAGGAAAGAAAACTGGAGGAGTAAATAGCCAGTATAGCGAAATTCCTGCAAACATCGGTGCGGAATTAACTGATCGAGTTAAATCTCTCGGCGAGAAAACATACAAAGTTCTCGGATGTTCAGGAATCGCCCGTGTCGATTTTCTCATCGACTCTTCGACAAATACTGTTTATGTGAACGAAGTAAACACACTTCCAGGAAGCCTCTATTCCCATAATTGGCGCAAAACTGGCGTATCAAACGTAGATTTGATCAATAAACTAATTTCGTTCGCGGAACAGCGATTCGCAGAAAATCAGAAGACAACTTTGACTTTCAATTCGACAATTTTGCAACAGTCTGGGGGAGGGAAGAAAGTGAGCTAAATAATCATACTTGCACGATATATCACATATGATATAATGTAATTGTTAAGGAAAGTTCATTAACACAAGGGGCTCTCTCCTGTGGAAATGAGCTTTTCTTCTTTCTATTGGAGAGGGAGGCAGATCAACAATTTAGATTGATCGGATTCGTGTCGGACGAATCTCGAGCCTTTCTCGAAAAATTTGCAAATATGAAAATTTTCCGAGTGCTAGGGTTGGCCCTGGCAATAGTTGTTCTGCGATTTCTGGTGCCAGAATTATTTGGTGCATTAGAAAAAACCCTCTTGACGTTCTTTGAGGTGTTGCAGACGGTTATGTTGGCTGGAAAAAACTTTTCATTCCCGATCAACATGGCTAGTCCAGGTTTGGTAGGTTGGTAAAAGCAAAAAATCCGCTCAATAGGGGCGGGTTTTTATTAAAAAAAGCCCCACTTAGCTGGAGCTGTGGGGCGAAGCAATTTGAACGGGACTCGCCAAGGTCGGATGCTTAATAATCGATTTCATATGGTGGTCAAATTCACGCCAGTTTTTGAAAACCATTCCGTTCGGTAACTCTTCAATCGTAAAGTTTACATTGCCATTAAATTCACTGATACAGTATTCCAAAGTGATCTCCTGAACTTTCCCATCTTTGTGTTCGATGTTGATACAAATACTCGCTTTGTTGCCGTGAAAGCTTGATTTGATTTTAGGATACTTTTTCAATATCGCAGACCATAGTACCTGCGCGTATTCGTTCAGTTCGGGATCTGCTACATTTCCCGATGAAATATAATTTCGGCCGCACTCGTTCAAAATCATAACCAACTTCTGAATCCCTGTTTGAAGCGAATTGACAGCCCACCGATAGAAAAATTTGGGCGCTTTCAGAAGCCTTGGAAAAATCACAAATGTCATTGCAATACAAAGCCCTTTTGGCAAAACTTCGATTGTGAATGAGTCCATGTTGATCTCCTGCTGTGCTCTTTAGAGCGGGGTTTGAACTACCTAATAAAAGGCTATACTTTTTTAATTAAATTGTAAAGTAAACGCCTCGCTATTCGCGAGGCGTGACCGAGTGATGACGAAAAATCCCTTCAATGAATTTTTCAAATTCTTTCTTAGACATTTCCTGACCAATTGTTTGTTCTGAAATGGTACTACCATTGTGAACGAATAGATATGGTCGTGTACGACTCCGTCCATGTTTATTTGGATGTAGTTCCGCATAAACCGAAAGAGCAAATCCATTAAATAAAACTTCGTAGTACGGACGAACATCTGCAGGACAAGCCGCATCTAAGTATGGCTCAACAACTGATCTGAAATATTGCTCTGCATTTTTGCGGTTTGAATTCGTCTGTTCTATCTTTCTCGAACTGTGTAGATGTAGAATTTTCCGAAGTATCCTCTTAAAAATGTTCATGTGCAAGCTCCTGATGTGTTGTTATTTTCCCTTTACTAATACTATGTATTTTATGGAAAAAGTAAAGAGAAAAGCCGGCTCCTAGCCGACTTTAATTTGTGGACCTGACAGGATTCGAACCCGCCACCCCCTCAGTGCAAGTGAGGTGCTCTACCAAATGAGCTACAGGCCCATGAATACAACAAGAGTCATTTTACCTACTTTTGCGAATAAATCAAGCACTTTCCCCAATTATACTGTTATAATGAAAAAATGCGTAGAAAGAAGGGTAAAAAAATCTCCGAAGCTTTTCAGCGGAACTCGCCATTTTTGTTGCTAATTTTTTGTTTTTCGATAGTTTACTTACTTTCCGGCTTTAATGTTGATCCGAAACCAACTGTTGTTTTTGTCGAGGATACTAATCCTGAAAATATAGTTTCTCAAATTAAAGATACAGGAGTGTTTGGTAGATATTTTGTTTATCCATTTCTGTACGTTACTTCAAAATTTGGTGCAGATTTTCAACCAGGTGGATACGTTCTTAGTGAAAATATGTCAGCTCTGGCCGCTTTCAATGAATTGAAAAATCCAACATATAAATATGTTTCTATCCAAGAAGGATTGCGAAAAGAAGAAATTGCAGATAGATATGGAAAAGTTTTGGCTTGGGATCAAAACAAAATTTCAGAATTTCAAAAAAGTTTTGACGCGTGTGAATATGTTGGAGAAGAAGGAAAATATTTTCCTGGAACATATTTAATTTCAAAGGACGCTTCAATTCAGGATATTAAAGTTGAAATGGAAAATAAATTTCATGAGAACTTTCAAAAAATTGCGAGCAAAGAGCAAAAAGAAATTTTAAATGAAGATCAAGTTTTGATAATCGCCTCGCTGATTCAGAGAGAAGCCGCGGGTAAAAGCGATATGCGATTAATTTCGGGTGTGATTTGGAACAGAATTTTCGCAGGAATGCCGCTTCAGATTGACGCGACATTGCAATATGTGAAAGGTGAGGATGGTAAATGGTGGCCACCTGTTAAATCGGAGGATAAATATTTGGATTCGCCATTCAACACCTATCAAAACAAGGGTCTTCCGCCAGACCCAATTGCAAATCCAGGAATCGCTGCAATTGAAGCAGCAATTAATCCGCTAAAAACTGATTGTTTATTTTATCTGCATGACAAACGAGGCGTAATTCACTGCTCTAAAAATTATGAAGGCCATTTGTGGAATATCAAAAACTATTTGTAGTCATCTCGCGCTGGATGTGATAAATTAGTCTGTATATGTTTAAATTTTTAATGAAGAAATTACTTGCATCGCAAGTGAAAAATTTACCAAAAGAACAGCAAGAGGCGATTTTGGGTGCTTTCGAACGAGATCCGAAATTCTTTCAAATGCT
>CAZHOL010000026.1:0-4489 GCA_964534415.1 uncultured Candidatus Saccharibacteria bacterium
TTGGCGGAGAGGGAGGGATTCGAACCCTCGATACCCTTTCGGATATTCCAGTTTTCAAGACTGGTGCGATCAACCACTCTGCCACCTCTCCAGATGAACATCGTTGATACGATGAGTGAATATTAGCCGAAATTTATTGAAAAAGCAAACAAATGCACAACAATTCACATGATATAATGCCGACATGAATATATCGATAATTGTGTTCGCATTAATCGGACTCTATATAGCAGTCAGAATCGCGAAGGAGAAAAAGCAAAAACTTGCAGGGCAAAAAATGGTCTGCTTCGTCGGGCAAGATTGCGAAAAAGTCGTTTTCAGCGAGTATTCCAAATTTCTAGGCATTAGTCTCGAGAAAATGGGCATCCTTTACTATCTCGTCGTAGCAATCGTATACCTCACGGCTACAGTTTATCCCCCTCTCACAAACGATTTGGTGATGTTCGTCTTGCTCGGCATGACTTTTGGAGGCTTCATTTTCTCAATTTATCTAACATTGCTTCAGATTTTGAAGTTAAAAAACTTTTGTTCGTGGTGCATTTCTTCTGCGGTAACTTCAACAGTTATTTTTATTCTTGCACTAATAAAAAATGTAGTAATGGAAAATGCAGTCATTGAATATTTTGAAAGCTTCCAAAACATCATCTCGGCAACTAAAACATTTTCACTCGTATTAATTTATGCGATTGCAATTATGACAATATTCAAGCGCACAAAATCAATTTCATCTGTGCGCACAATGTGGCAAATAAATTTATTTGCACTATTTTTGTATGTTTTGAGCTGTATAAATAGTTATTTCGTATTCAACTCCAATGAAGCTCTCGTAGTAATTTTGCTTGTTATGAACTTCATCAATTTACAATTAACAAAACGTCTGATAATTTCCTCGACAAAAACAACTATTCAATAGATAATTAAAACAAATGCAGAACGTACAAAAAATTAGCTGGCAAGCACACGACCACATCAAGAAAGAAAAAAGCTCCGACTGGTTCTGGGCGGTTGGAATAATTGCGATTGGCGTTTCAATACTTTCAATTTATTTCGGTAATATGCTTTTTGCGCTATTGATCGTTTTTGCCACATTTACGCTTTTCATTCAAAAACACAATCCACCCAAATTAGTTGCATTCGAAGTGAATCAGCGTGGAGTCGTAGTAGATAAAATAATGTACCCATACTCTTCCCTAGAATCATTTAACGTCGTTGACGAAGATGGTTGGGATCGTGACAGAATAATTTTCAAATCAAAAAAGATTTTCATGCCGCTAATTGTCGTTCCTGTGGAGAATAACGTGGCTCTCGAGGATTTACGAGTTTTCTTGTTAACTCATCTAAAAGAAGAAGATATTCAGGAGCCTACTTTCCAAAAAATCATGGATAGGTTAGGATTCTAACTTGTAGAGATTTGCTCCCGTAGTTCAATGGATAGAACGCAAGTTTGCGGAACTTGCGATCCAGGTTCGATTCCTGGCGGGAGCACATTAAAACGGTCTTGACTCAAGTATCCTAATTGCCAATTCAATAACGTCCTCCTCGCTAACATCATCGAATTTTGGAATCAAATCGCGGAAATGTGTATCCGCTGGATTTTCCGGTAATCTGCCAACCAAAACTCTCAGCTGGTCCTCTGAAAGATGATCCAACGCTTTTTCAACTTCGAATAAATGAAGTTCTTTTTGATTTGGTATTTGTTCTCTCATGTGATTAATATTAACTTTTTATGGATATTTTACAACCCAAACTTCTTCAGTAAGTCCTCATTGGAATCTTTCTTCTCCGGCGCCTTCTTTTCATATTTCTTGAGAATTTCTTGTTCGACTTCTCCCCTATCTTTACCAAATTTTAGATATGAAAGTTTCTTCAAGTCATCAATTTGTTCTGGTTTGCCGACTGGAGATTTTGGAACCTTGATGTTAAAGGGTTCAATCGGAACACCGTGAGACAACATCTTCACATATGCGTTAAAGTTATTAATATTCATAATATCTTTTGCGCTGAATATCGGTGCAAATTGTGTTTCAAAGAATGTTGCGTCTTCTGAACCAACACGGAACACCGCCATAGATCCGACGTTTCCAAACACCGCGTCTCTGATTTTTTGATCAAGCTGTGCAATGAATTGATGGGCCATGTTGAGTGACAATTTGTATTTTCGCGCTTCAGACAAAATAGTTGAAATAGAATCTGTTGTGACGTTTTGGAACTCATCGACATACAAATAGAATGGCGGATAACCCTTGTCCATACTGTCAGAACGTGACAGTGCGGCCATCAAAATTTTTCCAACCAAAATCAAACCGATGAGGTGCGAGTTGATGTCACCGAGACTTCCCTTCGAGAGATTGACGAGCAAAATCTTTTTCTTGTCCATGATTTCGCGGAAATTGAAGCTGGATTTTTCTTGAGAAATAATCGGTCGCATGATATCGTTCGCGAGAAATACGTCGAATTTGCTGGTAATGTATGGCACAATGTTTGCAAGCGAAGCTTCACCTCCCGCCTTGGTGGCCACCTCACGCCAGAATTGGACAACAACGGGGTTTTTGCAACGAGACAACTTCAAATCGCGGAATTCTTTGTCGGCCATTACGCGCGAGACGTCGAGCAATGTGTGCCCTGTTTCTGGATCTTCGATGACGAGCATTGTGGCATTTCGAAAATATTGTTCGAACATCGGTCCCATTGATTCTGGATTTGCTCCGTAAAGTTTCTGAAAAATTCCAAACAATTCATTCACCACGAAAGTTTTCTGTTCGGGTCGTGTAACATCATATTCCAACATATTCAGTGCCATCGGTCTCGGCGCATAGCTCGGATCAAAATAAATCAAATCATCATATCTCTCTGGCGGGATGTTTGCCAAAATATCTTGCAAATCAGAACCGTGTGGATCGATGAAGCACACTCCCTCACCCTTCTGAATATCTTGAATAATCATCTGCTTCAAAATATTTGTCTTACCGGTACCAGTCTGTCCAATCACATAGAAATGTCTCAATCGATCTTCCGGTGCAAAGAAAATTTCCGTTTCCAAATTTCTGTGTGAATTTTTTCCAAGATAAATTCCCTCTTTTGGAATTGTGAGAGGAGCGGAAGCAGTTTTCATCTTGTTTGTTTTTAATTCGCTCGAACTGAAAGAATCGCCCGCTGGGAAATGCATGACCGTCGTTATCTCCTTTAGATTCAAAGGCAAATCGTAATCCTGATTGAATTCTCGGTATGAAAACTCTCTGAAGAATTCTGTCATCGCACCCTTTTTCAACTCTACAAATTTGAAACGATTTCCAGAAGTGTTTTCGAATTGATTAAAGCTTGATTCAATATCTTTTAAAATTGATTCTGCACGATCTTCATTTTCTGCAGAAACAATTAATCTGAAGTTGGTAGAGACAATAGGGCTCTTTAATTTGTTTTGTACGTTCTCAATGAGTTGATTGTTCGTTTTAATTTCCTTACCCTCTTCTTTTTTGCTGGAGCCAACTTTACTAATCAAATTAGAAACACCGAGCATTAATTTGCTGCCTGTTGTATTTCGCACATACAGTTCTTCGGCGCGCTCCCCTTTCTCCAAATGCTTCAAGCCTTTGCGATATTGCTTCATATAGAAATCACCGACTGGTTTGAAAACCATTTGAATTGCAGCAGCTTCTTTGTGCATATGAAGTTTTGAAAAGACGTTCAACAAAACTTTCATAGGGTCGCTCTCCATTTGTTCGAAATCGCGAATCACATTCGCAGGAATTTCTTTTTGCCCGAGATATACTCCTGCCGAAAATCCTTCTTCATTAAACACATTGAAATCGTCTTTCTGTTCACGAATTGTTGCATTTGGGAAAACGGACAGCAACTGTTTTTCGAGCAAAGAGCTTTTGTAATCGGGGACCGATATGTAGAAAATGAATTCCTGACTACCGATCGCATTGGCAATCTCAATTGTGAAATATTCGTCCTTCTTGGAATCGGAAATTGAAAGCATTCCAGAATAGAATTGTTCCATCAAAACACAAAACTCTTTGTAGCCTTCATCCTTTTCTTTGTCATATGTCAAAGTGACTTCAAAAAGAGTTCTCCGCAAATCATCAGCCAGAGGAGTTTTTTCCTTCAATCCCTTTATTTCATAACCAGATTTCAGATATTCGACGAGAAAACGATGGAAGTCGTCAGTAATATGTGGATTGTTCATTCTTGTAACGATATCGAGAGCGTTTGATATGCCTTTTTCATATACGAGAGAAATTAATTCACCCATTTTGTCATCGTGAGTTTCCGCAGACAACTGCAAAACAATTTCGTCTCGCATTTTTTCTGGCACTACAGCACCCTTGGCGAGAATAGATTCCGGTTTGTGTTCAGAATACTCATTTACAACCTGTTGCACATGCTCGGCCGACTCAACTTTTGCACCGACTTTTTCTAACTCTTTTTCTTTATTCAAAATATATTCTTTCAAATATGAAAGCTCTTCCTGCGGAGATGCAAATTT
>CAZHOL010000027.1:0-4236 GCA_964534415.1 uncultured Candidatus Saccharibacteria bacterium
TATGAAATTTTGAACAAGAATTTGCAAAATCGTTTCGATCGTCGATATCGTTCAAATGAAGTTGTGAATTGCGCCGAAATCACTGGCACAGAGTATGTCTCGCGCTCCATTTTGATTGACCAGTCGCCAATTGGGCGAACTCCACGATCTAACCCTGCGACATATACAGGTGCCTTTACCTTTATCCGAGATCTTTTTGCCGAAACAGAAGAGGCGCGTTTTCGTGGATGGAAATCGAATCGCTTTTCTTTCAATGTGAAAGGTGGTCGTTGCGAAGCTTGCCAAGGAAACGGTTACATCGCCGTTGAAATGCATTTCTTGCCGACTGTCTATGTTCCTTGCGATATTTGCGAGGGCAAACGCTTCATGAAAGAAACTCTCGAAGTTAAATACAAGAACAAAAATATTTATGAAGTTCTCAACATGACAATTGAGGAGGCTTTGAAATTCTTTGAAGATATCCCAGCTATTGCTGATCGATTAAAAACTTTGGACGAAGTTGGTCTCGGATATTTGCAACTCGGACAATCTGCAACAACATTGTCAGGCGGAGAGGCACAGCGTGTAAAAATTTCTGCCGAACTGTATCGCGCACACATCGCAAAAACAATTTACATACTCGACGAGCCAACGATCGGACTTCATTATGAAGATGTCAAAAAATTGATCGAAATTTTGCAGAAATTAGTCGACACGGGAAATTCAGTCCTCGTCATCGAACACAATCTAGATATTATCAAAAATGCAGACTATATCATCGACATAGGGCCAGAGGGCGGTGAACATGGTGGTCAGGTCATTGCAAAAGGTACTCCAGAACAGGTTGCGGAGGTGAAGGGAAGTTACACCGGACAGTATTTGAAGAAAATGTTGAAAAAGGGTAAAAAATAAAAAACGTGTGGGCATAGAGCAAGTGTAATCTGACCAACTCCGCGATTACGTCGCGGATTTTTTATTAAAAAAGCCACCCGGTTTTGCCGGGCGGCAGGTTGAGGTTTAAAAACCTCAACTCACTCTCAATCTCCTCGAGAGCAAAAGGAAAGCCAGGATGATCAGACTGGCGCTTCCCGATTCCGGCACTGCGGCATCAAATGCGACGGTTGAATTGTACCTCATCGCACCAGATGTCACCGTACTGTCTTCGTTAAGCTGTGTAAAGTTCACCGCGATCGATGATACTTCACCGAAATCATCCAGCTCGAGCTCGAGCACACTGAACGAGCCGATTTGAACCGTACTTCCTGTGTACGGCCCCACGTTTCCATTGTGGAACCACAGCCCATTCGAACCATCTTCGTTTGGGGTGTACAAATTCCAAAGTGGGTGGCTGGGGTACGTTTCACCAACCGTCAGCGGCTCATTCAAATTGTTTGTCCCAATTGCGAAATTGACAGAGTCTTCTCCCCAAAACACAAACTCTCGAATTTCGTTTGGAAACGAGTCGGAGTGGGTTCCTCGCTCAGTCATCGTGTACTCGACACGAAGCGGCTGTATATCCAATATTTCCAAGTCGTCATCGGTTTCCAGGAGGAACCCGGTGATTAAGTTGGCATTGGATGTGAACGCAAGGAAAGAAAGAAAAAGCGACAGAAGGGTCTTCATGTGATTTCTCCGGTATTGGTTGAAAAAAGAACACTTTACTTGTCTATAATACCGTGTTATAAAGATATTGTCAATATAGTAATGAACATAGCAAAACACAAAAAACTTCAAATTCCATCAAAACCCGGCGTGTACTTCTTTAAAAAAGGCCGGGAAATTTTGTATATTGGTAAAGCCACCTCGCTCGCGGATAGAACTCGCAGTTATTTTTCATCTGATCTAATCGCGACTCGTGGACCGATGATTGTTGATATGGTCACTCAGTCTACGAATATTACTTGGCAGACAACTGATTCAGTTTTAGAAGCTCTCATTCTCGAGTCTGCTTTAATTAAAAAACATCAACCGAGATACAACATCAAAGAAAAAGATAACAAAAGCTACAATGCTGTCATCATTACCGATGAAGAATTTCCTCGCGTGCTTGTTGTACGCAGTCGCGATCTCAAACAAAATCCAAATTTTAAAATCAAAAAAGAATTTTCTCCGTTTCCGAACGGAACCCAATTGAAAGAAGCGATGAAAATTGTTCGTAAACTTTTTCCGTTTTTTGATAAGTCAGGCGTGAAAATGCATTCAACATTGAATGTTCAGCTTGGGCTCGCACCGGACTTAACAAAAATTTCAAAAAAAGATTATCAGAAAAACATAAGAAACATTTCGCTATTCTTTTCTGGAAAAAAATCGACTCTCGTTGCAACTTTAAAAAGAGAAATGCGAGCCGAAGTTAAAAAACAAAACTTCGAGAAAGCAGAACAAATCAAGAAAACTTTATTTGCACTTGAACATATTAACGATGTTTCATTGATTTCTCGCGAAAATACAACGCCAGGAGGTGAAAACTTCCGAATTGAGTCATACGATGTCGCGCATCTCGGTGGTTCGAACACTGTTGGTGCTATGGTTGTACTTGAGGACGGCGAGTTTAATAAAAATGAGTATAGAAAATTCATAATTAGAGAAGCTAAATCCGGCGATGATTATGGAGCGCTTCGTGAAATGTTGCGTCGTAGATTTTCACATGAAGAGTGGGCTTTGCCTAAATTGATTGTAATTGACGGAGGAAAAGCTCAAAAAACAGTTGCTGAAAAGGTTATGCACGAATTCAAATATCAAATTCCAATCGTTTCCGTTGTAAAAGATGAATTCCACCGACCGCGCGAAATTCTGGGAGACAAAAAACAAATCGCAAAACATTCGCTCGATATTTTGAAAGTAAACGGTGAGACTCATCGCTTTGCTGTGAACTTCCACCGAAAAAGATCTCGTTCTGTGTTAAAATAAAAAAATGATACGGAAAAAAATCGCAGTCCTGCGAGGAGGACCTTCGAGTGAGCACGAGGTTTCTCTGAAATCAGGAAAAAATGTTGTTAAAGAGCTCTCCGATAAATATGATGTTGTTGATATTGTAATTGATAAGCAGGGTGTTTGGCATATTCATGGGCTTCCTGTTGATCCTATGAAAGCAATCAAAACTGTCGATCTTGTTTTTAATGCTTTGCACGGTGAATATGGAGAAGATGGGAAAGTTCAACAACTACTCGAGAACTTGCAAGCAAAATTTACTGGTTCTGGATCGCTCGCTTCGGCTCTCGCAATGAACAAGATTCGCTCAAAAGAAATTTTTCAAAAAAATGGACTTAAAACTCCTTTGCATAAAGTTTTATCAAAACCCGAAAGTGACGGCGGCTTGGAAGTTCAAGCATTATTGATATTTAGACACTTCACAATGCCAGTTGTTTTGAAACCGGTCGACAAAGGATCTTCAATTGGAATTTCAGTCGCCAATGATTTTGAATCGCTCAAAGATGCAATGCGCAGGTTGTATGAAATGTATCCGCAAATTTTAGTTGAAGAGTACATTGTTGGCAAAGAAGCAACTGTTGGTGTTATTGAAAAATTCCGTAATCAGGATTTGTACTCGCTTCTACCAACAGAAATTGAATTACCAAAACAAAAAAAGCTTTTTGATTATGAAACAAAATATTCTGGAACTGCAACAGAGAGAACTCCAGGAAATTTTAATTCGACAGAGCGCGAAGCACTTCAAAAAATTGCAAAAATCGCACATGAGGCGCTCGGTCTTCGACATTACTCTCGGTCTGATTTCGTGGTTCATCCAAAACGCGGAATTTATATTCTCGAAACTAATTCATTGCCGGGACTCGGAGAAAATATGTTGCTGGTTAATTCGTTAAAGCATGTCGACCTCACACTCGGGGATTTCCTTGACCACATCATAAATTTGTCGTAATAATAAGGGTAAATGAAAACTATAGTCAAAAATACCGTTGTGGAATATACGGATGAGGGGCAGGGCCCAATTCTGTTTTTTATGCATGGTTGGCAAGACAATCTCAGCACTTTTGAAGCTTTAAAATCCATTCTAGTGTCAAAATACCGCGTAATTCGGGTGGATTTGCCTGGATTTGGATATAGTGGTATTCCGTCAACTGCATGGAATTTAGATGATTATATTGGTTGCGTCGCAGAATTTTTGAACAAAAATAATATTCGACCTGCTGCAATTATCGGACACTCGTTCGGCGGAAGGATAATCATTAAGGGTGTTGCTTCCGGAAAATTGTCTGCAGAAAAAATAGTTTTGATTAGTTCAGCGGGTCTATCAAAAAG
>CAZHOL010000028.1:0-3895 GCA_964534415.1 uncultured Candidatus Saccharibacteria bacterium
GGGAAAAACTGGATTTCGAAATCGATTTGATGGTTGAAAATCAAATTGAAGAGGCGGAGAAATGGATTTCTGCTGGTGCGACGCGCGTGATCGGTCATGTTGAAGCTTTCAAAGAGGGCGACAAAGAAAAATTTAAAAATCTCCGCGAGCAATTCGGAGTGGAATTGTGGTTGTCATTGAATCCGAGCACTTCGAATTCTGTTTTGGAAGAGCATCTCGATTATTTGGACGGAGTACAATTTATGGGGAATGACAAAATTGGATTTCATGGCGTAGCGCTCAATGAAAAAGTTTTGGAAAAAATCGCAGAGCTAAGAACAAAAACAAATGCGCTTGGAAAACAGGACTTTCCAATTGGAATTGATATTGGTGTAAATTTTGAAACTGCACCCAAATTGTTAGAGGCTGGCGTGACACATTTCGCTGTCGGGTCACTAATTTTGAATGACGACAATCCTGGGCAAATTATCCGAGAGTTGAAAGATATTTTGGTATAATTATTGCATGTCTAATATTTCTGATATTGAAATAAAAAAACTCGAACAAATTGCAAACGAGGTTAGAAAATCTGTTATCGAATCGTTGCTCGAGGCGGGTTCAGGGCACACTGCGGGGTCGCTCGGTCTTTCTGACATATTTACTTATCTATATTTTCACGGAATGAAACACGACGCCAAGAATCCGAAATGGTCAGAGCGCGACATGTTTGTTTTGTCGAACGGGCATGTATGTCCTGGATTGTATGCAACTATGGCGCACGCTGGATATTTCCCGGTAGCAGAATTGCAAACTTTACGAAAATTGGGTTCCAGATTGCAGGGACATCCGCATCGGGAAACCTTACCGGGAATTGAAACCAGTTCAGGACCGCTCGGTTCTGGAATTTCGCAGGCAATCGGCATGGCCCTGGCGATTCGAATTGATTCTGGAAAATCTGCTGATCGATTTGTGTATTGCGTCACGGGCGATGGAGAATTGGACGAGGGACAAAATTGGGAAGCCGTCATGCTCGGTGCCAAAGAAAAATTGCACAACTTGATTGTGATTGTCGACAGAAACAATATTCAAATTGATGGATACACAGAGGATGTTATGCCGCTGAACGATTTGGCTGCAAAATTTACGAGCTTCAATTGGCATGTGCAGGAAATTGACGGACATAATTTTGAAGCAATCGACAATGCAATCGGAGTTGCAAAAACTGTTTTCGACAAACCTTCGGTGATTATCGCAAACACAATTCCGGGCAAAGGTGTTCACGAGTTCGAGCGCAAACCAGAGTGGCATGGAAAAACTCCGAATGCCGAAGAGGCGAAAATGGCTCTGAAAGAATTGCGTACACTCGGTGGTAAATTAGATTTTCATCAATACTAATATGATAAATAAAAATCCACATTTAAATCCAAATATTTTTGAAGCCGCAGTCGAGACTGCGCCGATTCGCGCTGGTTTTGGTGATGGGCTCGTTCTCGCCGGTCGTGCCAATGAAAATGTTGTGGCTCTCACAGCGGATTTGTCCGAGTCAGTGAAGACGGATAAATTTGCCAAAGAATTTCCGAATAGATTTTTTGAAGTTGGAATTGCCGAGCAGAATTTGGTTTCGGTTGCTTCAGGTTTGGCTGCTATGGGTAAAGTTCCTTTCGCCGCTAGTTACGCAATGTTTTCCCCGGGACGAAATTGGGAGCAAATTCGCACCACAATCGCGTACAATAATCAGCCGGTCATAGTGGTTGGTTCACATGCAGGTGTCACTACGGGGCCAGATGGAGGCACACATCAGGCACTAGAAGACATTGCTTTAATGCGTGTCATCCCAAACATGACCGTCGTTGTTCCGTGCGATAATATTGAGGCTCGCAAAGCCACAATCGCGCTTGCGAAAGATAAAAAGCCCGCGTATTTGAGATTGTGTCGCGAGAAAACCCCTGTTATCACCACAGACAAAACTCCATTTGAAATTGGCAAGGCACAAATCTTTTATGAACCGAAAGGGAAAATGGACGCAGGAATTATTGCCTGCGGATTTTTGGTGCACACCGCTATTCGTGTTGCTCGCGAAATGGGAGAACGCGGAATCAATGTTGGAGTTTTAAATTTGGCCACAATCAAACCGCTCGATGAAAAAACAGTTTTGGATTTTACAAAAAAATGCGGAGCAATTGTCACTGTCGAAGAACATCAAATCGCCGGGGGAATGGGTAGCACCGTCGCGGAATTTTTGTCGCAGAATAAACCGGTGCCGATTGAATATGTCGGGGTGCGCGACAGGTTCGGTGAATCTGGAAAACCGATGGAGCTTGTCGATTTCTTTGACCTAGATGTGAATGGAATTACAGAGGCCGTTGAGAAGATTATTGGAAGAAAATAATTTAATATAATGTCAGAAATTAAAATTGGTTTATATAAACATTCTAAAAGTGGCAAAATGTATCGAGTGATTGGATTGGCGCATCATTCTGAAGATCTTTCGGAATTGGTTGTATATCAGGCACTTTATGAGTCTCCTGAATTTGGTAAAGACGCTATTTGGGTTCGACCAGCACAAATGTGGTCAGAGCTAGTTGAAATTAACGGAGAGAAAAAACCGAGATTTGAATATTTGGGGGAGTAGTTTAGAAACTGTGGAATTTATGAAATATCAAGCCCAAGGTAAAATCAATTATATGAATCAACTCAGAGAGAGACTGTCAGTTAAATGAAAAAACACCGCTAGAGGACGGAACCTGTAGCCATGCTTTTTCCTGAGTATTCTACCTAAAAAGTATATCAGAAAAAATTGGATAAAGTCAATAAAAAATTTCATAATTATTTTATATAAAAACAACCCCGCTATTGCTAGCGGGGTGTTGCGGGGTTGAACCGCTTGGAAAGTTCAGGCGGCGACAGTGGAGTTGAATCCGTTGTGATGCAGCCAGCTCGTCATTTTGTCGCGGAAGGGTTTCGCGACCCTCTCGGCGTTCGGCGATTTGATCACGCGCTGGAAGATTCGGGCGACGAAATTGCGGTCGTAGCCGTTGGTCTGCAGGCGGTCCAGCATGCGCTGTTTGTTGCCCGTGTCCGTGGGGCCTAAAAAGGCATCCACGAAGCCACTTTCGGTGATGGGCATCGCGAACGGCTTGTGCTTGAAATGCTTCTTCGACATATGACTTATCCTTGGTTAGTTGTACATATAAAGGAGAAAATGCTCTCCTTCCTAATAAAAAAGGATACATAACAATGCAGATTATGTCAAATAAGAAATTGCAATAAATTAATTAAAAATTCTTCGGCTCGTAATCAGCAGGAGCTTTCTTTAAATATTCATCAATTTGTTCGCGAGTCAGATGTCCGGCTTGCGCGCCAATATACTGCACGACACTCATGGAATTTATTGGTCCCCACATCAGAGCTTCCTTGATAGATTTACCGAGCGCGATTGCAACTGTGAAAGTCGCAGAGAAAGAATCGCCCGCACCCGTTCTATCAACCGGCGCTGCAATATCAGGATACATCGAGCCATGCAAAAATTCCGCGCCGTCATAAGTGTATGAACCAGCGGGTCCGTCAGTGATGACAACAATTTTTGGACCAAGCGCGTGAATTCCCGTCAGCAAATTTTTGAAGCTGTCATCGGTCGTCCCTAGAATTTTCTGAGCTTCTTCTTTGTTACAGAAGAATATTTCGGTCATTTTGTAAATCTCGGCAATTTTTTCTGCCCCTAATTTAATTTGAAATGTTCCAGGTTGGAAAGCAAGTTTCGACTCGGGATGTTCCTTCAAGAAATTAACGATCTCTGTGTGATATGGAAGGGAATTACTAGCGAGACTGCTGAGATACACCCATTTTGGTCCTGAACCGCGCGCGATTTTTGGAAACTTGTAATCGTATTCGTTGTGATGAATGAGAATTGAACGTT
>CAZHOL010000029.1:0-3643 GCA_964534415.1 uncultured Candidatus Saccharibacteria bacterium
ATATTTTACCTTTTGTTTCGATGTATACCTTCTTGTCGACATTGATAAAGTCTACTGTGGTAGGGCGAGTCGAAACAGGGGCCTTGTTTTTCATTGGTAAAACATATTTTGTGACACCATAGAAAATTCCTCCGGCCATGACTAGCAAGATTAAAACACCGCCGATCATTTTAATTTTTTTACCTCCTTCCCCGTTAGTTGTTGGAGAGAGTTGCATCGGCTTGGCTTGCTGTTTTTTCTTTTGTTCTGCTAAAACAATTTGTGTAGTAGTGACACCGCCTTGATCCAAAGCGTTTTTAATATCCTCCTCATATGTGCGGAGATTTTTTATGTCATCGTTCATCCCCTATATTGTAAGGTGAAAGACTATTTTTTCCAAGTGCGCATTTTCCCAATTAGGAATTTTTTGCTATTTGCATCCATGTCGATGAAATCGTCGACGACAGTCAACAATTTATTTGAAGCTGATCGGCCGAATGTAATTAATTCGACTTGGCATCCGCTAGTTGCTTTTAAATATTCTACGAGTGGGCAAAAATCGCCGTCACCCGAGGCGATAACGATTGCATCTACTTTGTTACTAATTTTGATAGCGTCGATAGCGAGCGCTACATCCCAGTCGGCCTTTTTGGCGCCGCCGGCGAAAACTTGGAGGTCTTTGGTCATCGTTTCGATTCCCATTTTCTCTAAAGCCTCAAAAAATCCTTGTTCGTCCCCTGCTTCTGAGGCGATGACATAGGCTATTGCGCGAACCAATTTGCGGTTTGCGACGGCTTCGTTTAAAACTTCGCCGAAATTTACTTTTCTGCCGTAAAGATTTTTTGCACTGTGATAAAGGTTTTGAGCATCTATTAAAACGGCTACTCTTTGCTCTGAATGTTTGATTATTGTCATATATAAATGTACTTAAATCTATTAAAAATGTTAACGAGCTGTATTCAAAATTGAAAAACTCGGTATTAGACCGAGTAATTCATGATTATTTCTTCAAATCTAGGGTTTTGATGACTTCTTTGTGTTTCTTCGGGTTGCTTTTCGCAAGATATTTTAAAGTGGCATTTCGCTGAGAAACCATACCTAGGAGACCCTTTCTAGAGTGGTTATCCTTGGGGTTTTTCTTCAAATGTTTAGTCAATTCCTCGATTTTCTTTGTTAAAATGGCAGCCTGAACAGAAGAAGAACCAGTATCGGTTTTATGATCCTGTACGTCTTTGATTGCTGCTGCTTTTTTCTTTTTCGTTAACATTGCTGTAGATATTAACATATTTGGGGATTTTTGCAAGTTTTTTGGGCCCATAGGCAGTGTCGCGAATAGGTTGACTATACAATCAAAATGTGTTTAGATAGTAGCTCGTTGCTCTTTTTCACAATAATCCATACAAGGAGAGATGATAATGACTGCAAAAAAGCTTACATTGCTTGCCATCTTCGAAAAAATCGTTGAACAAGTTGAAAGTGGGCATCTCGATCATCAGAAGGTTCAAGACGCTTTTGAGGCAATTCTTTCGGGTGAGTTTCTTGGCCGGGAACTTCTTCTGGTGAGTCGTCTGAGGGCCGAAGGTAGCCAGAATCACTTGAAAATCAAGGATAAATTGGCCGAATCCAAGGTCGTTCTGGGTGAAGATCTCATCGGAACCAACCTGATTGACGGCGAGTTGCCTGAACACGATACTGAGTTCGCCGACAATACCATTAAAAACTTGGTCGGAGGTCGGCACGCAAAGATATCAGAGGTGGCCGCCCGTATTCTCGAAATCGGTGCCATGGTCTGCAGTATCGAAGAGGCTATTCAGTATATTCTGAAGGCCAAGATCGGAGTCGGTGAATGGATCCATATTCCCGTTATTGGATGTCAGGTGGCCTCAATGCTGTGTGTTACAAGGAAACCGGAAGGCAATTTGTACATCAATCTGATCGAGGAAGAGGATAGGAAAACCTATGATCCGTCCTGTACCTTTGTCTACAAGGTCAAGCCGACCTGACTTGGCTAAGCCTCCCCCGCAACCCAGCGGGCGGAGGTTTTTTTATTACAAAAATTATTGTGCGACATGAAAAGTTGCTATAATAACACCAATGACTTTATCAAAAAACGAAATTCAGTCTCTGAAACAGCAGTTTCTCGAGTATTTGGAGATCGAGAAGGGTCGCGCCTTGCGAACTATCGAGAATTACGATCATTATCTGACAGTTTTTTTGAATCAAACGAAAATTGAGAAAGCCAGAGATATCACATACGAAGTTGTCCGCGATTTTAGAATTTGGTTGAATCGTCAATCTGCAGGCAACAACAAAGTCACCGGTGAAACGATGAAGAAAAAAACCCAAAACTATTACCTAATCGCGTTGCGAACTTTCCTAAAATTTCTGACTCGACGAAACATCTCTTCCCTTTCTGCGGATAATATCGAATTGGCGAAAGTCGGTGAGCGTTCTATCGATGTCATTACTCGCGAAGAATTGAAGCGATTGCTCGATGCGCCAAATCAAGAAACAAGTCCAGAAAAACGAGCGCGCGGTCACGCAATTCTCCAGCTCCTCTTCTCCACGGGTTTGCGTGTCTCCGAACTGTGTTCTCTGACAAATGATTTGGATTTGAAGTCAGATGAATTTTCAATTCGTGGTAAAGGTGGAAAAGTGCGCGTAGTGTTTTTGTCTGACACAGCAAAAAAAGCAGTGAAAGAATATTTGGATATGCGCAAAGATACTTCAGATGCGATGTTTGTGAAACTTTCTGATGAAAATAAGAGAGAGGCTGGAGAGTTGGGTTTGACCAGACGATCAATCGAGAGAATTGTGAAAAGGTACGCCACAATCGCCGGCATTTCCAAGAAGGTTACACCGCATGTCATCCGTCATTGTTTTGCAACAGATTTGCTATCAAACGGTGCGGACTTGCGTTCTGTTCAAGCGATGCTCGGCCACTCGAATATTGCAACAACACAAATCTATACTCATGTGACTGACAAACATTTGCGTGATGTTCACAAAAAATTTCATGGGAAAAGCGGTGAGTGATTAAAATAATTTGATATGAAAAATAAAAAAATAAAATTAATTTCTTGGAATGTAAATGGAATCCGGGCTTGGTATAAAAAGGGTTGCATGAGTTGGGTTGAAGAAACTTCACCCGATTTTTTCTGTGTTCAGGAAACCAAAGCGCATCCAGAACAATTGTCAGATGAAATGAAATCACCTGGCAGATATTTTTCATATTTTGATCACGCGCGTACTCGCAAGGGCTACAGCGGTGTTGCCGTTTACACAAAACACGAACCAAAGAAAATCGAATATGGTTTTGGAATTCCAGAGATGGATGCAGAGGGTCGACAAATTACTCTCCTATACGAAGACCTCGTCGTCATCAATTGTTACTTCCCTAACGGCGGCAGTTCCCCTGAAAAATTTGATTTTAAATTAAAATATTTCGAGACATTTTTAAAATATTTAAAAAAATTAGAGAAGCGTGGTCTCAAAAAAATAATTTTCTGTGGAGATGTGAATGTCGCCCATCACGAAATTGATTTGGCGCGTCCGAAGGAAAATCAGAAAAGCGTCGGCTTTCTCCCTGTCGAGAGGGCTTGGCTAGATAAATTTGAAGAAGCAAATTTCGTTGATACTTTTAGAAAAATTAACCCAGAAAAAA
>CAZHOL010000030.1:0-2861 GCA_964534415.1 uncultured Candidatus Saccharibacteria bacterium
ATAATTTCCATTTTTCCTTCACGCTTTTCCATATCAACTACACGGCCGACTTCATCAAAGTCGGTTTTTCCTTCTAAGATTTTAATTAGGGCATCCTGCGCCATATCTAGCATGCCTTGTTTTGTTGCGAGTGCCTTTATTTCTCGTTCACTCGGATTCATTGTGACCAATTCCTCGATTTCTTGATTGGTGACAATGGCTTCATAAATTCCGAGACGTCCATTATATCCAGTCATATTACATTTTGGGCAACCAACAGGTTCGTAGACTGTGTCGGTCCATGTGGGTTTGTGTTTTTCAGGAATGCTTTCGTAAATTGATTTTGCGATTTCTAATTTGTTGCCTGATAGGGTTGTCGCTTTCTTGCAATGCGGACAGAGAATTCTGGCGAGACGTTGCGCGATCACCATTGTTAGAGCTGAAGTTAGAATCTTTGGATTAATTCCTAGATCAATTAGGCGTGGGTATGCACCTGCTGCGTTATTGGTGTGAAGGGTAGAGAAGACAATATGTCCGGTAAGCGCCGCCTGCACTGCAGTCTCGGCAGTGTCGAGGTCACGGATCTCACCAACCATGATTACATCGGGGTCCTGACGGAGAGAACTTTTTAATCCTTTGGCGAAATCGTAATCTTTGTTTGGATTCACCTGCGTCTGAACAACGCCCTCGAGATGATATTCGATAGGATCTTCAATTGTAATGATTTTGATATCAGGCCCCTTTTTTCTATTTAGGAAAGCGTACAACGTCGTTGTCTTTCCGGAGCCAGTAGGACCAGTGTTCAGAATCATTCCGTGTGGGCGATTAATTTCGCGTTCAAAAATCTCCTGCAAATATTTTGGAACACCGAGGGTTTCAATTGGAATGGTGAGGGAATTAGGATCGAGCAGACGCATAACAATTGATTCGCCGTAATTTCCGGGGAGGACAGATGAACGAATTTCAATTTCTTTTTCACCAATTTTTACACTGAAACGACCGTCTTGTGCATTATCTCGCACATTGATTTTCAAACCTGACAACAACTTGATTCGTGAAAGAAGTAAATTATATGTCTCATGATCAAAATTTGAGACGACCAAGAGAACCCCGTCGATTCGAAGTCTAACTGTTACGCTTGATTCCTCGGGTTCAACGTGAATATCAGATGCCTTGGTTGCAATTGCGGCTGCAACAATTATTTCAACAATTCTTGAGACACGAAAACTTTTCTTCATTGCGAGAATATCTGCGATGACTTTTTTTGCGTCATCAATTGTTTTAACTTCAGAAATAAATTTTTGAATTTCATCGCTCGAAACCTCCAATGAACCCATTTTGGATTCTTTTGCATATGAAAGATCTGCGTAACGCGACCAGGCTTTATCCAAACTCTTTTGAGATACAATTATTGGATTAACCATGTACCCGTTCCGTTCTAGCTCCGCCATCTCGTTCTGGACCTCCTGGCGATTTGGAGATTTCATTGCGAGAGAGACCTTGCGATTATTTATATTTATTGCCGCAACAAAATGTTCGCGCGCACGATCTTCTGGAATTAGACGAAGCGCATCAGTGTAAATGGTTTCGGCGGCCAAATCCATATATTGAAGCCCGTAGCGATTAGCGAGGGTTTGAGCCAAGTCCTCTTCCTCGCGCTCGCGCATGAGTTTGACTCGCTCCTCTTGTTTTTTCTCGTCGAATTGAATGGTCATTTGCCTATATTTTAGCAGATAAAAGGGGATATTGTGGGGATAATTAAGAGATTGACAAGGATTTTGGTTGTGGTATAATTGTAATAGGTAAATAAACAACCAACCGGGCTTTGCCCAGGAGTTCAACATGAACAAGTTCTTTCTGTATTTTCTTCTTGGCGCCACAATTTTTGTCGGTGCTGGTTGTGTGACCATTCAGGGTGGCGCAGGATTTACGTCCCACGCCACGGTGGAGCACCACCATTACACCGAGGCCCGCCCTATGTACGTCCTCGCGGTACCTGGCAAGCCCGACGTCACCACGGTGCACGTACAGCGTCGGGGAGGTGATCCTCGAATCCCTCGGGAGGAGAAGGTCACTATCACCGAGTATGGGACTGGCTACTTTGAGCTGGATGAAGACAGCCCGTACTACAATTCCCAGGCGGAGCGTGCCGCGGGAAACACCGGTGGGCGCGGTCCCTCCGGGCGCAGACACTGAAGCGGTAACGCTTCAGTACAGATCCTCAACAAGGCTTAGGCCAAGTTCGGGGATTTTTCTTTATATGCTAAAATAGTGGCAAATGAAATGGAAAATAGATAATTTGGCTGATTTGGAAAAGGTGGCCGTGGCCGTTTTGCAGGTGGCTAAAAGTCGCGAGGTGGAGGGCAGCGCGGCAGTTTTGGCATTGCATGGAAATCTCGGGGCGGGGAAGACAACTTTCACAAAACATTTAGCGAAAGTCCTCGGCATAACAGAGAACGTTAACAGTCCGACTTTCGTAATTCAAAAAAATTTTGAAGTTCATACTGACGACTTCTTCAAAAAATTAATTCATATCGACACATATCGAATTGATTTGCAGGATGAATTGGTACGATTGGGCTGGGCAGAAAATGTTGCTGACAGAGGTAATCTAATCGCGGTGGAGTGGCCAGAAAATATTCCAGATTTACTCCCTGAAAACACAATTCATATATACTTTACACATGTGGACGAGACGACGCGTGAGATTGAAATAAAATAATGGCAGAAAAAAATAAAAAAAGAATAGTTTTGCTCGATGCTCATGCAATTTTGCATCGCGCGTATCATGCTTTGCCGGAATTTACTTCATCCAAGGGCGAGCCGACCGGAGCGCTGTTTGGATTATCAACCATGTTGATGAGCGTCGCCAAAGAATTGAA
>CAZHOL010000031.1:0-2856 GCA_964534415.1 uncultured Candidatus Saccharibacteria bacterium
CTCTGACGCGAAATAATCAGAACAACGAGTTAATTGAGGCGGTTAAAACGCATGAGAGGAGGCTTTCTGAAATTCTAGGACAGAAAAGCGATTCAATTCGAAAAAGTGGACGATTGGAGGGACAAATTAATTCGCTCGAGAAATTGAAGGAGCGTTTTGTTCGTACAGAGCAGACTAATACTGTTACTTTGAATACAGAGGATGTCGATTTGTTGAAAAACGAGTCGGCATTGCTCGAGGCGAATCTCGAAAATTATGTTGCGCTGAAAGAAATCGTTTCTCGCCTAATTTCATTTATCAAGAGAATTTCACATTCAGAAAATGTGGTTGAAGATAAAAACGCAGTATATGACGAAGAAATTAAAAAACATCGCGAAGAATTGTTGGCAATTGATGCTGACTTAAAAAATATTGAGAAAAGCGAGAATGAGATCAATTCCGCTTTGCAAAATTTGCGAAATCAATTGGAGCAGGACAAATCTAATTCTCTCGATGCTGAGAAGAAAATCATTTCTCGGATGGCAGAAAAAAATGATTTGCAAAAAATCGTCTCTAATTTTGCGGTGGCAAGCGATATTTTGGAGCGCGACGAGGCTGCTTTCAAAATGGAATTGACCGAATCGGCTGTCTTGGTTGGACGCGATGTCTTGGAATATGAAAAAATGGAATTGCATATCGACTACACACAGGAAACTCGAGAAACTCAGATTGCGCGACGACGAGATTTGGAGCGAATGAAAATTAAAATCGAGGAATCAGGACTCGGTTCAAGCGAGGATATTTTGAAAGAATATTCCGAGGTCACAGAGCGCGACGCCTTTTTGGTTTCTGAAGTCACTGATCTAGAGAAATCTGCTTCATCATTACGAGAATTGATTGTCGATTTAGAAAATCAAATTGAAACAAAATTCCAGGAGGGATTGATCAAGATTAATGAACAGTTCCAGAAATTCTTTGAATTGATGTTCGGCGGAGGAAATGCATCTTTGAAGGTTGCAAAGATTGCTGCTCGCAAGAAGAAAGATACAGAAATTCTCTCATCAGATTCTGACGAACAATTCGAAGAGGACCAAGAGGCTGAGGAAGGTGTGGAAATTTCTGTGAACTTGCCGAGAAAAAAGATTCGTGACCTCATGATGCTCTCCGGTGGAGAACGAGCGCTGACTTCTATCGCGCTTCTATTTGCGATTTCGCAGGTTAATCCACCACCATTTATTATTCTCGATGAAACTGACGCCGCTCTAGATGAAGCCAACAGCAAAAAGTACGGCGACATGATTGAAAACCTTTCAAAATATTCTCAACTCATTTTAATTACGCATAATCGAGAGACAATGTCTCGCGCCGGAATTTTGTACGGAGTGACGATGATTCAGGGAGCTTCACAATTACTATCTGTCGCTTTTGAAGAGGGTGTGAAGTTTGCGAAGTAGTTTTGACTTGCAATTTTTCTGTAGGGGGTGTAGTTTATTTGAAGGCAAATTAACAAAAGGAGGATTTCGTGTCGAATAAGCCCAGGAAATCAAGAGGTTATCCAAAGAGGAAAACCTTTCGTCGATGGCAACCTAAAAATTGTCCATCTGTTGAAATGCCCGGTGCAACCGGACATGTCGATTTTATCAATCACGTGTCAAAAGATCCGTGTCCTGGCCATATCGGACTCGTGAAAAGGATTCGAGCTGGTCAGTCTCCGATTTAGTACATTAATGAATATAAAAGAAAGGAGGTGAATAGCATATGAATGTGATGAAACTCATCGCCCTCATCACCGACCGCCGCATGAGCCGCGCCTGAACCTACTACCCCGGTCACCGGAAAGGAGAGTGCAATCACTGGAACCCCAGAAGGAGAACTTGTCGAGAGATCGATGATTCATACCCTGGGGCTGGATACAAAATTCAAAAGTCGTATCCGCTGCACAAAGCATTCAACCCATTCACAGGAGGAAACAAGGCCGTCTACCCACAACAGACTCACTGATCGTAAAACGGACGGTGAAAACTTGTGGGCTGGAACTAAATTCAACCCCGGCAAAGCGCCGCCCGCAGGAATCGCACCCCGATTTCCTGCGGGCATTTTTATTATCTAAATCATATGGTACGATATAAACAATATGAAAAAAGTATATCTAGTTCGTCATGGGGAAAGTCTTGGAAATGTGGGAACATTTCGACAGGGATCAGAAGTTGGGCTAACAGAAGAAGGAGAAAAACAAGCAAAATTTGTCGCAAAACGTTTCAATGACGTTAAAATCGATAAAATCTTTTCTAGTCCTCAAACTAGAGCAAAATTAACTGCGGAAACTATTGCAAATCAGTTAAAAAAAGAAATTGAATTTTCAGACATTTTGATTGAGAAAAAAATTCCTTCAGCAATAGTTGGAAAACAAAGAACAGATCCTGAGGTTGTTGAAATCGACCGACTGCTTAAAGACAATGTTCACAATTTAGATTGGCGGCATTCTGACGAAGAGAACTTCCTCGATTTGAAGAAAAGGGCTGGAGAGTTCTTTAAACTAATTGAATCTCAGCAAGAAGAAAATATTTTAGTTGTTACTCACGGTATTTTCTTGAGATTTCTTGGTGCCTATGTAATGTTTGGAGAAAAACTAACATCGCATGAGTATTGGGAAATATTTGTGACACTGTGGATGAATAATACGGGCGTAACCGTTTTTGAGCAGAGTACATTTGGAAATGAGAAACCAAGATGGCACATCATAACCTGGAATGATTATTCTCATCTCTCAGAAATATAATAAATAATCGAAACTGGCGCTGACCGAACTCTCGCAAAAACCACCAAACTTTGCTAACATATTATTTACATGACAAATTCAACCATAGAGGGGATTAT
>CAZHOL010000032.1:0-2766 GCA_964534415.1 uncultured Candidatus Saccharibacteria bacterium
CCTTGCCAAAAACTCCAATATCTGTTAATCTTTCTCCATTATGACAGTACGAATGCGACACACACGAGCCCATACGGGAAACAGACGATCTCATCATGCTTTGAGCGCGCCTGCAATTTCTAATGGTGCCGATGGTCTAAGTTTGCGACACCGAGTTTCTCCAATCACTGGAAAATACAAAGGTAAGCAAGTGATAGACATAGACAAAAAAATTATCAAAAAAGCAGCGAAGAAAGCAAAACAGAAATAGATGTAGATAAAAAACTAGCGCACAACGCTGGTTTTTTGTATACTAGAGAAGTATAAATATGGCGAACCGGCACCTTTCAAGATCAATAGTGTTGCAAACTCTTTTCGAGTGCGACATGCGAGGAAAAGAATTCAAAGATTCTGAAGATATTCTAATTCGCAACGCAACTGAATTTGCATCGGGGACTTCTGATTCATCTTTCATGATGAACCTCCTCTCTATTGTCTTTGGAAAGAAAACTGAAATTGATAATGTCATCGAAAAGGCCGCTCCTGATTGGCCACTCGATAAAATCTCTCCGATCGATAGAAATGTTTTGCGTCTCGGTTTGGCTGAATTGATTTTTGGAAATAGGGAAGAAGTTCCTGCTAAAGTCGCAATTAACGAAGCGATCGAATTGGCGAAAAATTTCGGCGGTGAATCTTCGGGAAAATTCGTGAACGGAGTTTTGGGTGCCGTCTACAAAGAACTCGGCGAGCCAGGCAAGGATGACAAATCGAAAAAAGAAAAAGCAAATCTAACAAATATTCCAATCGAGAAAAAAGCCGGCGCCATGATCTATTCTCGCAACGGCGATGAAATCTATGTGGCACTCGTGCACGATGTGTTTGGTCACTGGACACTTTCAAAAGGTGGAGTGAAAGAAGAGGAAACTTTCGAGATTGGTGTCGTGCGCGCAATCAAAGAAGAGTTGGGAATCGACATTGAAATTCGTGACACCATCGGAAACAACGAATATATCGCAAATCATCCCGAGAAAGGCAAGATTCGCAAGCAAGTTACATATTTCTTGGTTGAGACTCCATATGGCGAGCTGAAATTGGAACAATCTGGCGGATTGGACGACGCGCGTTGGTTTAAACTTCAGGAAATACTTGACCTTAATTTTTATGATGATATTCTGCCAATAGTAACAAATGCGGTTAAAAAGATAGATAAATTAACAAAAGTTTAACTTCCCTTTATGGATTTCAATAATTTAGAAAAGAAAATCGGAGTAGAATTCAAAAACCCGGCGCTTTTGAAGCAGGCTTTCACGCATCGATCATATTTGAACGAGAATCGCCACCTCGACATCGGCCACAACGAGCGCCTCGAATTTTTGGGTGATGCTGTGCTCGAATTGGTCACAACTGATTTTCTATATAACAAATATCCAAACAAAAACGAAGGGGATTTAACTTCGCTTCGTTCTGCTCTCGTGAACACAATCACAATTTCTGAAGTTGCATCTGACCTCGGCTTCAATGACTACCTAATGATGTCTCGTGGTGAATCAAAGGATACAGGACGAGCGCGACAGTATATTTTGGCGAATACTTTTGAATCAGTTGTTGGTGCAATTTATCTCGACTCTGGATATGATGCGGCGAATAAATTTATCTCAGCGTTTTTGCTTCCAAAAATTGATGACATTGTTGCTCGCGGATTATGGATCGATGCAAAGAGCAAATTGCAAGAATTAGTGCAGGACAAATTTTCAATGACACCGGCGTATGAAACGGTCAAAGAAAGTGGGCCGGACCACAACAAAACTTTCACAGTGGTTGTAAAATATGGTAAAGGCAAAAAAGTCGAAGGTTCAGGAAAATCAAAACAAGAAGCAGAGCAGGACGCAGCGAGAAATGTGCTTGTTGATGAAAATTGGTTATAATATAGAGCATGCATTTGAAATCACTAGAGATAAACGGATTTAAATCTTTTGCAAAAAAGAGCGTTCTTTCGTTTAATGCACCGATTTCATCTATTGTTGGGCCGAATGGTTCAGGAAAATCTAATGTGGCGGAGGCTTTTCGATTCGTGCTCGGTGAGCAGTCGATAAAAAACATGCGTGGAAAGCGCGGAGAGGATTTGATTTTCGGCGGAACAACTACAATTCCAAAACAGAATCGTGCCAGTGTGCGTGTTGTTTTTGATAACAGCGATAAAAAATTACCAATCGATTTTGATGAAGTTTCCATCGAGCGAATTGTTCATCGTGACGGCGTGAACGACTATTTCATTAACGGATCTGCGGTGCGATTGCGAGATGTTCATGAGTTGTTGGCTTCTGCAAACATTGGCTCGAGCGGGCATCACATCATTTCTCAGGGCGAAGCTGACAAAATCTTGAACTCGTCTATTCGAGATCGCAAACAGACGCTCGAGGAGGCGCTAGGTTTGAGAATTTTTCAATACAAAAAAATTGAGAGTGAGAAGAAGTTAGTGAAGACCGAAGAAAACATCGAGCAGGTGCAATCACTCCGCCGTGAAATTATTCCTCACATAAAATTTTTGAAAAAACAGGTTGAAAAAATCGAGGAGGGTAAAAAAATGAAAGAGGATTTGAAAAATCTCTATCAGAAATATTTGAAAATCGAATCTGACTATTTGAAAAAGGAGCGAGCCCGAGTTGAGGCAGAAATTAAAGAACCCAAAAAGCGTCTTGGTGAAATTGAGCGGGAAATTGCTGAATACGAGGCTCTGACGCGAAATAATCAGAACAACGAGTTAATTGAGGCGGTTAAAACGCATGA
>CAZHOL010000033.1:0-2495 GCA_964534415.1 uncultured Candidatus Saccharibacteria bacterium
AAAGACGCCCGCGATGTTATGAAGAAAATAAAAACCGAAGACCGTTCCGATCATCAGAAAATTATCAAAGAAGCTTTAAAAATTTTAAGTGGAAAATAAAATGGAAAAAATATTACGCACAATTGAAAAAGTAATTCCAAAAAAACTGTACCGTGCCGCTCAACCCCTATACCATTTAATAATTAATACTCTCGGCGCAATTATTTATCGATTTCCAGCGAAAGAAGTTTTTGTAATTGGAGTTACCGGCACAAAAGGTAAATCAACAACAACAGAAATCGTCAATTCCATTTTAGAGGTCGCAGGTAAAAAAACCTTTGCTTCCAACACCATTCGCTTCAAAATCGGCGATGTTTCTATTCCAAACAAATTCAAAATGTCTATGCCGGGCAGATTTTTCATGCAGAAAATGCTTCGCCGCGCTGTCGATGCTGGATGTACTCACGCCGTAGTTGAAATAACTTCAGAGGGGTCAAAACAATTTAGAAACAAATATATTCCACTCGACGCATTCGTATTCACAAACATTGCACCAGAACATATTGAGTCGCACGGCTCATTCGAAAAATATCTCGAGGCAAAATTAAATATTGGTAGAAATTTAAAGAAAAACGGCCCAGCAATCGGAGTAGTAAATTCTGACGACGCAGAATATGAATCCTTCGCAAAAATTCCATTCAAAACTCTCGTCCCATATTCCCTCTCTGATGCCAAGCCAATCGATTTGTCGAATGGAATAAAAATGCGCTTCAAAAAAAATACTTTGCACTCACATCTCGACGGAGAATTTAACGCTTGCAACATTTTAGCAGCAGCAACTCTATGCGAAGCAATAGGGATTGAATACGAATCAATTCGTGCGGGTGTAGAGAAACTTGTTGAAGTGCCCGGCCGAGTTCAGAAAATCAAATCTGATCGCGGTTTCGAAATCGTCGTTGATTACGCCCACACCGCAGAATCACTCGAGGCTCTATACAAGGCTTTCCCTAATCAGAAAAAAATCTGCATACTCGGAAATACTGGTGGAGGACGAGACAAATGGAAGCGTCCGGTAATGGCGAAAGTCGCCGAAAATTATTGCGACCAAATTATTCTCACAAACGAGGACCCTTACGACGAGGACCCACGACAAATTGTCGATGAAATGGCAATTGCAATCACAGAAAAAGCTCCAGAAATCATTATGGATCGCAGGACTGCCATATACACAGCTATCAGTAAAGCCAACGCTGGCGACGTAATTTTGATTACAGGAAAAGGCACTGATCCATATTTAATGGAAGCTAACGGCAAAAGAACTCCTTGGAGTGACTACGAAATTGCAAAAGAGGAATTAGCGAGATTTAATAAAGCTTAAAATTGCCTCGGCGGTAGATTTTGCCATAGCATCGAGATCAACATCTTCGTAAATATAGCCGTATTCGACCAGCAGCGCTGGAATATTCAAGGTGTGATTTGCTCCAACCGCAATTAGCGTTTGATCTTCGACTATTCCCTGTTTTTCGAGCGGCAAATTACTTACTGGAATATGTCTTTGCAAATTATTTTTTAGAATCTCCGCGAAAGTCAAACTCTCATCACTGTTCGGCAACTGTTTTTCTGGAACATATATCGCAAACCCTTTATATTTTCCTACCGAATTTTTCTTTCTTCCTGGATAGTCATTAAAATGTACATGCAAAATCAGATCGAAGTCCTGTTCTGTGGCCCACTTGTTAATCGCATATAACCTTAAAGAGACATCTTTGGGCGCATAGTTATGTGCGATTGTTTGATTAATTTCGTATTCTTCATTCTCTATCATTATTGCAGTTTTCTCTCTGTGATCGTTCCTATATTGAATTATTTCCGCTTGGTTTTCGCTAAAATATGTTTCAAATTCTGGTAGATATCCGTCAGAGTTTCTGATGCTCAATACTTCAATATGTGACGTGTCCAAACCCTGAACAATTTTCTCGGCTAATTCCAAATTTATTTTTTCTTCAATTATATTTTTAAATTTTGCTCCATAATTTATTTCATCATGCCCTGGAACTACTAGAATTTTAGCTCTTGGTTCAGCAATCTTTGCTATAGGCTTTTGCTCAGCACTTGTCAGATGATATGCGAGAAAACCAAACACCACAGCGAGTATCATTGCACTAATCGGTATTATTGCATCTATGTTTTTGCTCATTTAGGAGAAAATGATACCATCATAACCATGCCAGAGCTACCCGAAGTTCACACAACTGCCACAATTCTAAACAAACTGATAAAAGGTCGAACCATCAAATTTGTTTGGTCTGACTATAACAGTGCGTATTATAAAGGCAAAGAGACCATCAAAGACCCTGCATATTTTGCAAAATTTAAGAAAGCTGTTACGGGCAAAAAGGCTCTGCGAGTTTGGAGGCGCGCGAAAAATGTCCTGATCGATATCGAAGGCGATCAAACTATTTTGGTGCACATGAAAATGACTGGTCACCTACTCTACGGTTCATATTCATACAATG
>CAZHOL010000034.1:0-2485 GCA_964534415.1 uncultured Candidatus Saccharibacteria bacterium
AAAGCGGAAAGGAACTTGCGGTGTCGAATTATCAAAAACTTTTGAAAAATCCAATTTACACTGGTTTGATGTTGTATAACGGCGAGATACACGAAGGGAAGCACGAACCGATTATTACAAAGAAACTTTTTGATTCCGTTCAAGAAGTGATGATGAGAAAATCTAAACCGAAGTCGCGAGGATTGAAACCATTTTTGTACAGAGGATTTTTCCGTTGCGGAGAATGTAGCTGTTTTATCACTACCGAAACACAAAAGGGTCATAACTATTTGCGATGTACCAAACGGAAAAAACCTTGTTCACAAAAATATACTCGCGAGGAAATCATCACTTCAGAAATTCAAAAGGAAATCAAAAAAGTTTCTTTGCCAGACGATTGGGCTTCTTGGATGTTGGTGGAAAATAGAAAAGATATGTTGAGTGAAGCCCAATCGTCTACGCTTTTTGCAGATAACACAAAAGCCGATATTTCTCTTTTGGATTCTAAGATAGAGAAGCTGATGAACGCATATTTAGAGAACGCACTTTCGCTCGACGAGTATCGAGATATGAAAAACAAACTCGTGAACGAAAAACAGCTTCTCAAAGAGAAATTATCGGCTTTTGAGCAAAAAGCGAATAATCGGTTCGAACTTACCGAAAAGTTTTTGAAATACAATATGGAATTGGCAAACGAGGGAATAAATGAAGAGAAACTTCATTTATTCAAAAAAGTCGGTTCGAACTTTAAAATTTTGGATCGAACCGTCTTTTTTGAGCCACGCGGAGCGTGGAAAAACCTTTTGGATTCGGGAATTTTTGGCGGGAATGCGTTTGTGTCGGCGCTTCGCGCCGACCCCATTTCGGCTTCTGGTTCCGATTTCCAATTTTGGCGGAGTCGGCGGGATTCGAAGCTTACAGCTTCAGTACACCTTTTCCATTCGTGAGTACACTCATACGGAAAAGGTTTTCGAATCCCGCACGTGAAATATGCAGATATTTCACTCGACTCCGCAGTTTTTACTGCGTTACAAACTGCGGGCTACTAGAGATTCAAACTTTGTACCTCAAGCCTTGTAAGGGTATTCTAGCAGATTTCCAGTTTGGTTTCCGAGGCGTCCGAGTAGGCTCTAAGTTTTGATAATTGTACCGATAAAAGAACTTCCTGTGTCAAATAACTCGTAGGTAAAATTACGCAGTTCATTTATGAGTGAATCTTTTGTATATCGTAACGATTGAAAAACTATCAACTTGTCTCCATTATTAATACCTATCTCTTTTAATGTGTTATTGCTTTGTAGTACAAAACAGGACACACGAAATCCATCATCAGCAAGCCTAGGTGTGATATCTTTAGCGGGATCTAATCCAATTAGTCTAACCTTGTCGTCTGCAAGATGAGTCGCATCGTCTTGATACACTTTTTGTAACTCGACCATATCAACCCTATCGCGCATCTGTGCATTTATAAATGCGTAACCATCTTTTCCTACAATATTTTTTAACAAATTTAAAATATCTTGCGGTGCATAATTTGAAAACGTAAGACCAATAGAGACAAAACGAGGGGTATCCGACTCACCAAGCAGTTCAGGCAATTCCTCAAAAGAAGCTTTTACTTTTCGTACAGGAATCCCTTGTTTTGAAGCATTGGATTCAGCAACATTAAGGAAATGATCGCTAATGTCTACAGGGATGTAAGTAAACATCTTTTCTTGTTTTTTTAATTCATCAAAAAGAAATTGTTCCTTATGCTCAGTTCCTGGACCCAGATCAATATATTCAAAATTGTCAGGCAGTGAATCGGCAACATTTTTCGCGATTGATTTTAGGTATTCGCGTTCTGGCTTTGTAACCAGTCTGAAATATGGAGTGTCGGTTTCCTGAAGTTGCTCGTACACCTCAGCACCAGACGAAATATAAAGCAGAAGGGAATCAGAATAGTCCCAAACCCCGTCTGAAATTTTTCGAAGTGATTTGAAAGCTCTGTTTTTGAACCATTCTTGGTTATATTTTTCCATGTATAAATATTAGCTTGAATACAACTTTTTAGGTACTCGAGTCTCCCGATACTAAAAATTTTATGCGGTGTCTATTGTACAAAATTCGAACTTATTTTGAAAGCAATCCTGACGAAAGCTAATCGCACGCGCGGAGCCGCGTGGTGGCTCTAAATTGAATCGTACGCTCTACGAAAGCCCCGCCACCGCCTCGCTTCACTCGGCAACCCCAAAAAGAAAAATGTTCCTTGCTCTTTTGATTTTCGCGGGGGGTGGATTTTTTCTAAAATGGAAAGGACATTTTTATTTTTGGGTTCTGCCCGTAAAGATATTCGGGCAGTGTGGCGGGGCTTCAATTCGGACTCGGTTTTGCGAAAACTATTTTCTGGGGATTTGGATTTTCGCAAAACCGAGACTAATTTGTTTTTGCATTTTGTCCGCGCGGAGGAGGGGTCTGGGGAGGAATCCGCGCGATACTTGTTCTCCAAATGTTCACAGGCCTGGCT
>CAZHOL010000035.1:0-2391 GCA_964534415.1 uncultured Candidatus Saccharibacteria bacterium
GAGATGTCATAACAAAAGATTCAATGGAGGACATCAAAACAAAAACAACTGAACTAGGAACTGAGATGCAGAAGATTGGTCAATTCATGAATCAGGCTCAGCAGGAAGCTCCAAAAACTGAGGAGAAGAAGGGCGATGAAGGCGAAGGAAAAGTTCGCGACGCAGAAGTGGAGGATAATAAATAATAATGGCAAAAGACTTCTACAACATACTCGGAGTTCAAAAGAGCGCGTCGAAAGACGAGATCAAAAAAGCCTATCGAACATTGGCACACAAATATCACCCCGACAAACAGGGTGGAGACGAAGCGAAATTCAAGGAGATAAACGAGGCCTACAGTGTGCTCTCTGACGACCAAAAACGCGCCCAATACGATCAATTCGGCCAGACCTTCAATGGTGGAGGTGGTCAGGGTGGATTCGGAGGCTTCGAAGGATTCGATTTCTCACAATTCACACAGGGCGGCCAGGGTGGAAGCTTTGACTTTGATCTGAATGACATTTTGGGAAGCTTCTTCGGCGGTCGCGGTGGTCGCAATCGTGTTCGAAAAGGTGCGGACATTTCAGTTGATGTAGAAATTGACTTCAAGGATTCCATTCTCGGAGTCTCGCGTGAAATTGATATTCGGAGAAATGATGGCTCTAGAGAAAAAATCAAATTGAACGTTCCGCCTGGAATGGACAACGGCGAGATGATTCGCTACAAAGGCAAAGGTGAGTCGGTCACTGACGGTATTCCCGGAGATCTCTATGTGCGTGTTCATGTGAAAGCTCACAAAAAACTATCGAAGCAGGGATATCATATTGTTACCGAAGAAAAAATTAAAATTTCTGAAGCGCTTCTCGGTACAAAAAGGGAAATCGATTCAGTCGATGGAAAAATTACCGTAAAAATTCCAGAGGGAATTACACACGGGGAAGTTCTTCGAGTCAAAGGGCATGGTGTCCCAGTCTCTACTCATCAAAGTGGTGATCTATTGATCAAAATAAATGTAGAGATGCCAAAAAAACTTTCAAAGAAAGCGAAAGAGGCAATTGAAATGTTGCAATCTGAAGGTCTGTAGATTATCCCCACTCAAAATATCTTTCCTCTGATATAATTATCTCATATGAACCTTGGGATAATGTCATTGGATATAATTATTTTGATTGCTGTGTTTGCGCTAATCTTTTTCTGGTCATTCAGAAATGGAAAAAAGGGAATTATCGCACTCATCTTCACCGCGTATCCGGCTCTATTCATCTATTCCAATCTCCCATATATCGTTTTAGACAAACCGATGGCACAAGCTGTCGGTTTTGTCGTTATTTACATCTTGATTCTAATGGTTTTGTGGAGAAATGTTCATGCGAGACATGTACATAGCTTTATTCGTAAAATTACAGATTATGGAGCTCTCACTCTGTCTTACATGGCATTGATTATCTCCATTTCGGCGCATTCAATTCCTGCGTTGCAAAAAATTTACACATTCGGCGGATATTTTCCAGATTTAATTTCAAAAATCGATTTTGGTGTGATTTTAATCATTCCATTATTAATCATTTTATTAACCAATAACTCTGACTACAACTAATATGCCAGTATCATTTATTGCAATCGTAATAACACTCACTGTGGTCGGGGCCTCACTTTGTATTTTGGTGATAAATTTATGGTTATCAAAGAAAAGTTTTCGCGGATTTGATTTCAGAAATATTTCAATGCAGTTGTTAGCTATCACAATTTGGGTTTCAATTCTCAGCAACACATTTTTTCCAAATCACTCTCTCACTGAAAATTCAAAAGCAGGGATTACAGTTTTTGCAATCGCGGTAGTTATCGGAATTTTGATGATTAGAAGCATGTTCCGTGAAGTTGAAATTGAAAATACAGTGGAGGAATTAGTGAGAAGACTTCATAAAAATAATTTGGATTTGAAAAAGTTAGACATTCAAAAAAGCGAGTTCATTTCGTTAGCTTCACATCAATTGCGCGGACCACTTTCGAACATCTACGGCTACATCTCAATGCTTTTAGAGGGTGATTACGGTGATGTTCCGGCGCACCTGAAGGAACCAATGACCAGAATTTACCAATCAACTTCGTTCTTGGGTTTTTTGGTTAATGACTTTCTGAATGTTAGCAGAATCGATAAAGGGGAAATGGAATACACAATTGAAGATTTCGATATTTCTGATTTTCTTGCAAAAACAGTTTCGGAATTTTCCGTCTCCGCGCAGGCTGCCAAATTAGACTTGATTAGAGAATTTTCTGATGACAAAGAAATTATGATTAGAGCAGACAAAAATAAAATTAAACAAATTATTTCTAACTTGCTCGATAACGCAATAAAGTACACACCCAAGGGTTTTGTTTCTGTAAATCTTGCTCAAACAGATTCTGAAGCCA
>CAZHOL010000036.1:0-2322 GCA_964534415.1 uncultured Candidatus Saccharibacteria bacterium
CGTGCCAATATCCATTTCTTTGCGGGGAATAATGATTTGCTGAAAGAGTTTTTGGGATTGGGATTTACCGTTTCATTTACAGGCGTTATTACATTTGCTCCGCAGTATCGTGAACTGGTCGAGAATACTCCACTCGAGAAGATGCACGCGGAGACCGACTCGCCGTATGTTGCGCCGGCGCCTTTTCGCGGAAAGAGAAATGAGCCACTGTATGTTATCGAGGTTGTGCGGAAAATCGCTGAGATTAAAAAAATGCCTATCGAGGAGGTGGCAGGGCAGTTGGTTAGGAATGCTGAGGGGTTTTTTAATATTAAGATTTAAAAGAAAAAACACCAACCATTTCAGATTGATGTGTTTTCTTGTGTCTGGTTACAGTTTTTGTGTGACCGTGAGAGGGTAAATACCCACCAAACACCTCACTATTATAGCGCCGTTCGCGAAAAAATCAAGAGTAATTTTGCCCTTTACTTTCCGCCCATTTCTGGTAATCTTTAACCCATGTCGAAAAAAGAAACCAAAACGACGGAAAATGCACAGCTCTACGAGCTTGGATTCCATATCAATCCGACATTAGCAGAAGAGGGCGCTAATGCTGTATTTTCTAAAATAAAAGAGGTAATTATTAATAATAACGGAGAGGTAGTAAAAGAGGGAGCTTTAAAACTGATTAAATTGTGCTACACAATCGTAAAGAAAATCGAAGGTGTAAACACACGGTTTAACACAGCATATTTTGGTTGGGTCAAATTCAATGCAGAGTCATCTGACATCGAATCAATCAAGAAAGCAGCAGATAACAACGTATCAATTGTTCGATACATTATCGTAAAAACAGTTGACGATTATGAGCACAGCACAGAAAAATTGGCCGAGGCAATGGTAGAGGAGGAGCCAGAGACCGAAGAATCTGACGTTGTTGTTTCAGAGGAATCAGCCGAAGCAGAGCCAGAAACAAAGGAAAAAGACGCTTTGGATGATGTCGTTGAAGAAATGATAAAATAAAAATCAAGAATTGATAAAGTTTTTGATTGACGGCTAGACCCGAGTCTGCCAAAATACACTTATGTACTTAAATAAAGCAATAATTATTGGAAACTTAACTCGAGATCCAGAGATAAAGGCTTTGCCTTCTGGAATTCAGGTTACTTCTTTCAGTATCGCGACAAATCGCGTTTACAAGGATAAAAGTGGTAATAAAAAGGAAGAAACAGATTTTCACAATATAGTTGTGTTTGGTAGACAGGCAGAAACATGCGGACAATATTTGAAGAAGGGTCAAAATGCTATGGTAGAAGGACGTTTACAAACCCGCAGTTGGGAGAAGGACGGAGCAAAACAGTATCGAACAGAAATTATTGCTGATCGCGTACAGTTTGGAATTCGAGCCGGAGGTGCAGTAGGAGGTGCTCCAAAAGGGGACACCTCATCAGCACCAGCTAACAACAGCGTTGCAGATGAACAGATTGAATATCCATCTGACGAGATAAACCCAGAGGACATTCCGTTCTAAATTAATTCAAACAAATGAAAGAGTGTTATTTCAAGCAAAATAATATTACTCACATCGATTACAAGGATATCTCAGTACTAAAGAAATTCATCAACCCACACGGTCGAATTCTAGGTACAAAGAGAACAGGAGTCAGTGCGAAAAACCAGAGAAATTTGGCTACAGCTATCAAGCGCGCACGATTCATGGCTTTGATGCCTTTCGTAGAGCGATAGAGTGAATATATTAAACAAAATAACCGCCCTGAGGCGGTTATTTTGTTTATATTATCTCTTAGTTACTTAAATTCCGAAGAAAACCACTATCCCTGAACCTTTTCGGCATATTCACCAGTTTCTGTGTTGATTCGCACGATCTCGCCCTCAGTGATGAATATCGGTGCATTAATGACTGCGCCAGTCTCGAGGGTAATTCTTTTTGTTACGTTTCCAGAAGTGTTGCCCTTCACTGCAGGTGGTGCATCCACAACTTTCAAATCAACTTTGATTGGAATTTTTACACCGATTACTTTATCATCGAACAGCATCGCATCGACATCAGAATTCGGTTTCATGAATTTGACCTGATCACCGAGTAGGGAATCGACTAGGAAAAATCTCTCGGCAGGATTACTAATCTCGCAGAACCAATATTCTGTGATCCCGCTCTGTCGATTGTCCTTTTTGTACATGAATCGAATCTTGCGCTTGTTGATCTCGGCTTCTTCAATCGCATCCGACACATGAAAAGTTTCATTTTTCACGCTACCATTCAACAAATTTCGCAACTTGACCTGATTAACCGGCTTGCGCTGTTGTTTTCGGAAAACGTGC
>CAZHOL010000037.1:0-2048 GCA_964534415.1 uncultured Candidatus Saccharibacteria bacterium
ACATAGGGATTTTGATGCTTTTTTTGCTCATTGCTAATATTGCCAGTGCGATTTCTATTAAAACAGGAACTGAGGTCAATACTTTAAATCAAAAAATTAACGAAAACTATTATGTCGCCGGCGGCTCTGTGAATCTCGAAGGAGAATATGAAAGGGATGTTTTTATCGCGGGCGGAGACATAACTGTCAGCGGACAAATCAATGGTGATCTAACTGTAATTGGTGGAGAGACAAGAATCAACGGTAAAGTTTTGGGTGACACGAGAATTATTGGTGGCCGTGCAATTATTTCCGGTGAAGTCTTTGGCGACTTGTTCATAACCTCAGGCAAAGTCGATCTAATGAGTGGCGCGAAAATATTAGGCGAATCAATTTTTGTTACTGCTGAAATGAATCAGTCGGCAAAATTGGAAAATACTGTGAAAATTTTGGCGGGCGCAATTTTCCTTGATGGAATAATTGCTTCAACAACTGACATCACTACACAAAAAATTGTCGTCGGTGAATCTGCAGAAATTTCTGGCGATCTGAGATATTATGCCCCAAACAAAGCTGACGTTGCAGATGGGTCGAAAATATCCGGCACTGTGAGCTTCAATGAAATAAAAACAATTCGTGAGAGAGGCGTTGTGAAATCGGCCGTTCTCAATCTTCTGAGTTTTTGGATTATATTCAAGTTCTTGACTACTCTGATACTGGCATTCATTGCTGTTTATGTTTTTAGGATTTTCACTCAGAACGTTACAAATTTGGCAGTGACTTCAATGGTTCGAAGCTTTTTCTCAGGAATTGGGATCCTAATTTTTATTCCAATTGTGTCGATAATATTGCTCGTTAGTTTGATTGCTCTACCAATTGGAGTTATCTTCATGTTGGGATATTTCTTTGTTCTGATTATTGCCCCCGCAATGTCAGGAATCATTATCGGCTCTCTGATTTTCGGAATTTTTGAAGAGGGCAATAAACATCAGGTGACTTTTGGCAAGGCTACCGTCGGAATTGTTTTGTTGACGGCACTTCAATTTGTCCCAGTGATCGGTGAAATTACAAAATTTGTCTTTACAATTGTCGCGATTGGAGCAATTACGCGATATACTTATGGATATGTTGTTAGATAAAATTTTAAAGAGAAAGGTCCTGCTCACACATGATGGAAAATTTCATGCAGATGATGTGATGGCTACCGCCGTGCTAAGTTTAGTCTACAAAAATAAAGTACGCGTAATTCGTACTAGAGAAAATGTGCATGGTAGAGGTGCTGATTTTGTGTACGATACCGGTCACATCTATGATCTCGCAAAAAATTATTTTGATCATCATCAGACTGGCGGTGCGGGGAATCGTCCAGACGGTGTGCCATACGCGGCGTTCGGTTTGATTTGGAAACATTTCGGTCGAGAGCTGGTTAATGAGAAAGTTCACCAGGCAATAGATGAAGAAATTGTGCGGTTGATTGATGCCGAAGATGTTGCGTATGACGCTTTCTATTCTGAAAAATTACAGGCGAGTGCCATCAGTTTTGATGAAATGTGTAGCCAAATGTGTCCTGTGGGTCTCGATCCAAAAGAAACATACAAGAGATTTATGATCATGGTGGAATTTGCCAAAAAGTATTTGCAGGCAGTCATCGAGAAATTTACACAAAAAGTCGCAGACTGGGATTATGTAGAGCAAAAATATTTGGAAGCGACCGACAAGCGTGTAATTGTTTTGGATCGGCATGCTAGCTGGGCCAAAGTTCTGATACAAAAACCAGAACCACTTTTTGTAATATTTCCAGATTCAAATCCAAAAAACACAAATTACAAAATTTCTGCAGTTGGTAAGGAAATTGGTAAATATGGGTTGAGATTGGTCCCACCGAATAGTTGGTTGGGTAAAGAGGGTAAGGAATTAGAGACAATTTCTGGAGTTCCTGGCGCAGTTTTTTGTCATAATTCTGGTTTTCTAATGGTGGCTAATAGTCTAGAAAGTGCAATTAATATGGTTAACTTTGCAATGAAACAATAGTATTGTGGAGAAGTCTTTCATTTATTAATAATTAAGAC
>CAZHOL010000038.1:0-2043 GCA_964534415.1 uncultured Candidatus Saccharibacteria bacterium
AAAAAGGTTTTACATTGATTGAATTGTTGGTTGTTATCGCAATCATCGGTATTCTTTCATCAGTTGTGTTGGCCTCATTGAACACAGCTCGTGACAAGGGTGCAGATGCTGCTGCGAAGAGCAACTTGAATGGTGCGCGAGCACAGGCTGAGTTGTTTTATGATAGCAACGGCTATACTTATGACGTTACAACACCTACAGCAAAGAATTTGTGTACAGCGAGCGACGGTATACAGAAGCAATTAGCCGCAGCCACATCATCAGTAGCGGACACATCTGGTGTTAATTGTTACGCATCTTCAACGGCATGGGGCGCGCAAGTCAAGTTGAAGAAGGCTTCAACTTGGTATTGTGTAGATTCAACGGGATATGCGGGAGAGGTTAGCGCGACGGCAATCTCAAGTGGAGACGGGATTTGCAAACCATAATCTTAAATTACAAAAACCGCGACTCACGCGGTTTTTTGTTTGCCACACAATATTAATACGCCCGCAGAAAACTTCAGGAAGAAGAAAATATTTCTGATATAATAATTGAATATGGACATTATTGCGATCGTCTTTGCGGGCATACTCGGAACTATTGTGGGGAGCTTTCTGAATGTTGTGATTTTGCGATACGGCACAGGGAAGAGTGTTGGTGGCCGTTCCGGTTGTATGTCCTGTGGCCAACAACTGCGCGGTATCGATATGATTCCAATTGTCAGCTGGCTCGCCCTGCGCGGTCGATGCCGAAAATGCAAATGTAAAATTTCGTCACAATATCCACTCGTTGAACTTGCAACTGGCATCCTCTTCGCCATCCTCTTCAAATATTCTCTCGGCTACACAGTCATTACATCTATCGCGAGCGCTATCTTTGTGTGGAATGCGATCATTTTTTCGATACTGATTGTAATTTTTGTATATGACTGGCGCCACAAAATTATTCCTGACGGCCTAGTTTTTACTTTTATTGCAATGTCTCTCGCGCAGACCCTATATCATTTGCCGATTAGTTTCTGGAATCAAACATTACCGATGCTAAATTTATTTGCTGGACCAATTATCGCCGCGCCATTTTTGTTGATATGGATATTTTCAAGCGGTCGACTAATCGGTTTTGGCGATTTGAAATTAATGCTCGGTATTGGATGGTATCTCGGTTTTATTCACGGAGTGACGGCAATATTTTTGGCGTTTTGGACGGGCGCATTATTTGCATTCGCACTAATGTTAATCAATCGTTTGAAAGGGCTTCCAAAAAATATTACAATGAAGTCAGAAATTCCGTTTGGCCCGTTTCTAATTTTGGGAATTTTTATAGAATTTATCTGGGCGTTGGATGTGTTAGGGCTTAAATTTTTCTTTTAATGCAGAAAAAAACTTTACAAAATAAAAAAGGGTTCACTCTCATCGAAATGTTGATGGTGTTGGCGATATTCACGATTTTGACTTCGGTTGTGATGTACAACTATTCTGAATTTAATAGCCGGACGATAATGTCGAACATGGTATATGAAATCGCACTAACCGTTCGTCAGGCCCAAGTCTATTCTCTCGGTGTACGTGGTCAGGCAGGAAATGAAGAATTCGATAACAGATATGGCGTATATTTCAACACAGATAATGGTGGCAAAGATTTCATCTTCTTTTTTGATAAAAAACCAGCTGGTGAAGATACAGAGCCAAATGGTTGGTGTGATGGAGATGGTAGTGAACCAAATTGTCTGGCTTGTATTGCTGGCGGGGAGTGTCTTGAGAAAGTTACTCTAACTCGAGACATCTATATCTCAAAAATATGTATGAGTAGTCAAGTTGACCCAGTCAGTGATACTGGTGTCTGCACAGATACTACAAATGAGACAGACATCTCGGTTACATTCGATAGACCGAATCCGGATGCACAAGCAGTTGTAGGATCCGGTGGGGCCAACACAGAGAAAAACGTTGCAATTGTCGTAAAAAACAGTTTTGGTAATCAGCGAGCTGTTATAATTAGAAACACAGGACAAATTTCTGTAATCAATTTGGAAGATTCAATATAATGCAAAGATTTCCGAAA
>CAZHOL010000039.1:0-1923 GCA_964534415.1 uncultured Candidatus Saccharibacteria bacterium
TGGGGTTTGGAGCACTTCGTGTATTAAATGATGATGTCATTGTAGGTGGCGCTGGATTTCCTACGCATGGTCATCGTGATATGGAGATTATTACTATTGTCACAGAAGGTGCTGTTGCGCATAAGGATAATGCTGGAGGTAACGGTGTAGTAAGAGCAGGTGAGGTGCAGGTAATGTCTGCAGGTAAAGGGGTACTTCATTCGGAATATAATGCAAGTGAGTATAATAACCTCTTTCTTTTTCAGCTTTGGATACTTCCAAATAAAAGAGGGATTACCCCACGATATGATCAAAAAAATTTTGATTTTATTAAACATCGCGAAGGGGTGCTTCCTCTTGTAAACGGAGGTGAGGGAACGCTTAGAATTGAGCAGGATGCTGCTATTTCTTATGGAATCATTAAAGATAAAGCCCTTACTGTTTCAGTTGGAAAAGGAAATGGGGTGTATGTATTTGTAATACAGAGCACTATTACGATTGGCGATACAAACCTTTCTTCGCGTGATGCGTTCGGTGTATCTGATGCAGAATCTTTTACTATTACAGGGGAAAGAGGTGCGACATTTCTCCTTATAGAAGTGCCAATGCTTGGGTAGCTAGAGAGCTTGGTAAAGTTTGAAAAATATCCAATTTTGTGGTACTATTCTTGAACTCGCTATTTTGTTTTTAAAGTTAATTAGGTCAAACTAATTACGAATAACTAATAACCAATTACGAGCTTTTCAGTATATTTGGGGATACGCTCTATGGTAGGACAACCATAGCTTGGTTACCGCCAAGCATCATATATAGCCTGGCACGATGCCGGAAATATGACAGTGACATCACAAACGTTCTGATTGTAAAAATTATATTGGGGTATCGTCTAATGGTAGGACAACGGTTTCTGGCACCGTTAATTGAGGTTCGAGTCCTTATACCCCAGCAAAGTTTCGGAATTCGTTTTTTCGCCAAAATGCGGAGCGTCGCAAAGCGACGCGACGGGGGTTTCCGCCAGAATTCGCCAAGGGTTTTTGAAATCCAAAAGAAGCGAGCGGGACGCGAGGCGGGGGTTCGAGCCAATCTTTTTAAGAAAATCTCTTTTGGTTTCGAGATTTTCTTCGGAAGCGATAATTATGGCTTGGTTACTGTCTAAAATGAATTGACGAGAAAGTTCGAGCCAGCGATTGCCTTTTCGTTCAAAATCTTTCAATTTCTCTGAAAAATCAATTTTTTGGTTGAGGAGCTTTTGCTTTTTGGCGATATACTCCTCGCTCGTTATTGTGCTATCCAAATGAGCGTCAAGGAGCTTATCTAGCGTCTCCTCAACACTTTTGATTTGATTTTTCAGATTTTGAACGAAAAGGACGTCGGAGTGGAAAGTGCTCGCTTGCTCCTTGTCTAATTCAGCGAGCATGAATTCTTTCCACTCGGACGACAAAGAAACTTTTTTGATAATGTCATTCACTTGTTCGGCGAGGAATTCTTCGCGGATATATTTTTGTGTGCAAACACCTTTCTTTTTTGTACAGCGATAATAGGTATGACCTTTTTGCACTTCGCTTGTGATACCACAGCCACATTCTTCACACAAAAATATTCCGCGAAAGATATGCTTGTTAATTCCTCGCTTCATCGGATGAGCGTTCCTCGTCGATATTTCTGCACACTTATCAAAAAGTTTCTTTGAAATCGCTGGCTCGTGCTTTCCTTGGTAAAGTTCTCCGTTAAACTTAAACATTCCGTAATAAAAAGGATTTTTCAATATCATTTGCGTGTTTGAAATGGTGAGAACTTTACCATTTTTAGACAGCAAGCCCTTTTGGGCGAGCAAATTCCTTGTATCTTTCAGAGAATAATTTCCAGTAGCGTAGACTTCGAACATTTTCCTGACGAGGCGAAATCTTTCTGGGTCGGGAATAATTTTCTTGTTCAGTTTGTCAT
>CAZHOL010000040.1:0-1835 GCA_964534415.1 uncultured Candidatus Saccharibacteria bacterium
TCAGAAATTCTGGCGCGCTTGCGCGCACTAATTTGTTTTGGAGGAGGAGGTTCGAAATCCAATGCAATTTTTACTATTTAAGAAAAAGAATTTTTGTTCTCAAATATTTTTTGTTATACTGGAAATGTTGTAATCCATTATCAGTTAGTTGGCAGAAATGGCTATTTCAGTTTTCTAACTAACGTTAGGATTACAACCTGAAGTAGCCATTTCTGCTTAAAGAAAAATATATGTCACAAAAATTCTTTTTGTATGCTCGCAAGTCCACTGATGTCGAGGATAAACAAGTGTTATCTATCGAAGCACAGTTGGACGAATTGCGAGACTATGCCAAGCGAGAAGCGATAGAAATTTCCGCCGAGTATGTAGAAAAACAATCTGCGAAAATTCCAGGTCGTCCTATTTTTAATAAAATGTTAGACGATATTGAAAAACTCGGCGGAAGTATTCTCGCTTGGCATCCAGATCGTCTCGCAAGAAATAGTGTTGATGGTGGACGAGTAATCTATCTCCTCGACACAGAAAAACTTGCGACCCTAAAATTCCCGACATTCTGGTGCGATAGTACTTCGCAAGGAAAATTTATGCTCAACATGGCGTTCGGTCAAAGTAAGTATTATGTGGATTCTCTTTCCGAAAACACAAAAAGAGGAATGCGCCAAAAAGTCAGGCGCGGAGAATTTCCAGGACTAACACCTGTGGGTTATATAAACGATTCTCGTACAAAAACTATAGCAGTTGATAAAAAGTCCGCGCCTGTTATCCGTAAAGCGTATGAGATGTATGCGGAAGGAAATCAAACGCTTGATACTATCGGTATGTTTTTGGCGCAAAATAATCTTTTTGCAAAAAACGGAAAGAAAATCCACCGAACCCGCGCAACCTTTATCCTTTCCAACCCATTTTATTATGGACACTTTCGGTTTAATAAAGAAGTGTACGAGGGGAAACACGAGCCAGTCGTGGAAAAGAAACTTTGGGATAAAGTGCAAGAAGTGATGAAAGAAAGAGGTCGTCCAAGACATAAAGCAAAGAACGAACCACAAGCATATTGCGGATTATTAAGTTGTGCCACTTGTGGAATGATGATAACTGGCGAATACAAGGTGAAGACACAGCTAAACGGAACTCAACATTTTTACACTTATTATCGTTGCACCAAGAAACGTCGAGATATGAAATGTCCTGAACCTTGTATTCGCCAAGAAGTCTTGGACGAACAAATTTCATCACTTTTGCAAAAAGTTTCTATGCCACAAGATTGGGCGGATTATTTGAATATGCGTTTAGAAAAAGATAAAACAGAATCCGCCCAATCGGTATCAATTTTTGTTTCGGAGAACGAGAAAAAGATACAGGACATCGTAGTGAAGCTCCAGCGACTTTTAGACGGATATTTAGACCAAGATATAGAAAAGGAAATTTATCGTTCCGAAAAATCAAAATTGCTATCCGAAAAAAAGTCGCTGGAGGCAGAAATTTCTCGTTCGGAAGGTAAACAAAAATTGTGGCTCGAACCGATGGAAAGGTGGATAAAAGAGGCTCAGGATATGGAAAAAATCGCATTGGATACAGACCTTTTTAACAAAAAGGTCTGTGCCAAAGAAATCTTTGGCTCGAACCTCCTCCTCCAAAACAAATTAGTGCGCGCAAGCGCGCCAGAATTTCTGAATCCCCCCGCAGAATCAGGGCAAACACAGTGGGCGTGCCTTCGGCACGCCCACCATTTGGGTCTTTCAAAACCCTTTTGTACGTTTCGGGAGCCGTCAGTGAGAATCGAACTCACGGTCTCTGTCTTACCAAGACAGTGCTTTACCACTAAGCTATGACGGCAT
>CAZHOL010000041.1:0-1769 GCA_964534415.1 uncultured Candidatus Saccharibacteria bacterium
TGCTAAAGAGGCAGGGTGTAATAACCCTCGCGGGTTCGAATCCCGCCGACTCCGCCAAAAAACGAAATCGGATTTTAGAGCCGAAATGGGGTCGCGCCGAAGGCGCGACACTAATGCATTCCCCCCGCCGAATTCAGAATCCAAAAGGGTTTTCCACGCTCCGCGTGGCTCCTCGTTTGCCAATACAAAATAAAAAATGGTAATATTGGGTTGCACCAACTTTAGACACTTTCAGCTTTTTTCTTTGATTGAGCATCTAGACGGGCGACTGTGTTCAATTTTGCTGAAAGGTAAAGTTGGTGCAACATGGTCGCCCTTTTAGGTTTTTAAACATATTATGAATAATCAAACCAAAAAGTTTTTCATATATACTCGCAAGTCTACTGATGATAAAGACCGTCAGGTTAGAAGCATTTCGGACCAACTGGCCGAACTCAAAGAGTTAGCGGTTAAAGAACAAATTGAGGTCGTTGATATTTTCGTGGAAAAACAAACCGCCAAGATTCCGGGTCGGCCAGTCTTTAATGAAATGCTTCTCCGTATGGAAGCTGGCGAGGCAAATGGAATTTTAGCATGGCACCCCGATCGACTTGCGAGAAACTCGGTAGACGGAGGAAAAATTATCTACCTCGTTGATACTAAAGTTATTTTGGATTTAAAATTTTCAACTTTTTGGTTTGATCCAACACCACAAGGAAAGTTCATGCTCTCAATCGCATTTTCGCAGTCCAAGTATTATGTGGATAACTTGTCGGAGAATATCAAGCGTGGTCATCGTCAAAAATTGAAGGATGGTATTTGGCCTCAAAACGCTCCTGTGGGATATCTAAACGACAGCGACAAGAAAGTTATCATTCCAGACCCCGAACGCTCGCCGTATATCGTCAGAGCGTTTGAGGCCTACGCAAGTGGTAAATACACACTCCGACAAGTTAGAGACATGGTTAATGAACTTGGACTGCGTTCAAGGAAAGAGCAAGAACTTTCTATTTCCAATATTCATAATATGTTAAAAAATCCGATTTTTTGCGGATTGCTAAGATATGGTGGCGAAATCCACGAAGGCAAGCACGAACCGATTATTTCAAAGAAACTTTTTGATTCCGTTCAAGAAGTGATGAGCCGAAAATCTAAACCGCATAGCAAAGGATTGAAACCATTTTTGTACAGAGGATTTTTTCGTTGCGGAGAATGTGGATGTTTTATAACCACCGAAGAACAAAAAGGTCATCATTATTTGCGCTGTACCAAACGGAAAAATCCTTGTACTCAAAAATATATTCGTGAGGAGCTCATCACTTCTCAAATTCAAAATGAAATCAAAAAAGTTTCTTTGCCAGACGATTGGGCAAAATGGATGATTGCCGAAAATGCAAAAAATCGGCAATCAGAAGTCCAATCGTCTACGCTTTTTGTTCAAAATACAAAAGATGAAATTTTTTCAATCGAAAAGAAGCTTGAAAAGCTGATGACGCTCTATCTTGATAATTCGTTATCACTTGAAGAATATCGAGAAACAAAAAATCAGTTAGTAAACCAAAAACAGCTTTTCAAAGAAAAATTATCATCTTTTGAACAAAAAGCGAATAATCGGTTCGAACTTACAGAAAAATTTCTAAAAGCCAATATTACCAATACGGAATTGGCAAACGAGGGAATTCCCGAAGAAATACTTCGGGAATTCAAAAAAGTCGGTTCGAACTTTAAAATTCTTGATCGAACCGTACTTTTTGAGCCACGCGGAGCGTGGAAAACCCTTTTGGATTCTG
>CAZHOL010000042.1:0-1753 GCA_964534415.1 uncultured Candidatus Saccharibacteria bacterium
AGTTCATTTCGTTAGCTTCACATCAATTGCGCGGACCACTTTCGAACATCTACGGTTACATCTCAATGCTTTTAGAGGGTGATTACGGTGATGTTCCGGCACACCTGAAGGAACCAATGACCAGAATTTACCAATCAACTTCGTTCTTGGGATTTTTGGTTAATGACTTTCTGAATGTTAGCAGAATTGATAAAGGAGAAATGGAATACACAATTGAAGATTTTAACATCTCCGATTTTTTAGCGAAAACCGTCTCTGAGTTTTCTGTTTCTGCTCAGGCTGCCAAATTAGACTTGATTCGAGAATTTTCTGATGATAAAGAAATTATGATTAGGGCAGACAAAAATAAAGTTAAGCAGATTATTTCTAACTTGCTTGATAACGCAATAAAATACACACCCAAGGGTTTTGTTTCTGTAAATCTTGCTCAAACAGATTCTGAAGCCATCATTACAATCAAGGACTCTGGTATAGGACTTACACAAAAAATTAAGAACCAATTATTCAAAAAGTTTGTTCGTGATGTTAATGCATCAAAAGTTAACGTAACTGGTTCTGGACTCGGTTTATATGTTGCCTCTATGATGGCAAAAGGTATGGATAGTAAAATTTGGGCAGAATCCGCAGGTGAAAATCAGGGTACAACATTTTATGTTGAAATTCCTTTAGCGAAAAAGTAACTTTATTTTTATTAGTTTTTCTGATATTCTATTCATATGAAAAAGATACTTTTGTCAGGGGTAAAGCCAACAGGCCGACCACATATTGGAAATTATTTTGGTGCAATGAAACAGTTCGTAGATTTGCAAGACGATTACGAATCTAGAATATTTATTGCGGATTTCCACGCCATCACCAGCATGAATAATGGTGAAGAATTGCGACAATCTGTTGTCGATTTGATTTTGGATTATCTTGCAATAGGTCTAAATCCAGAAAAAGTGACATTGTTCAAGCAATCAGACATTCCAGAAGTCACTGAGTTGTCATGGATATTTAGTTGCATCACAACAATGCCATATTTGATGCGCGCACATGCCTTCAAGGATGCCGAAGCAAAAAACAAAGATATCAATGTTGGAGTTTTCAACTACCCAGTATTAATGTCGGCAGATATTTTGCTTTCAGACGCTGATGTTGTACCAGTAGGGAAAGATCAAAAACAACATGTCGAAATTGCACGCGACACCGCAGAAAAATTCAACAGAATATATGGCGAAACTTTCAAAATGCCAAAAGATATGATTTTGTCAGAGGTTGCCACTGTTCCAGGAATCGATGGCCAGAAAATGAGCAAGAGTTACAAAAACACAATTCCTCTTTTTGCCACTGACGAAGAAATTCGCACAGCTGTAATGAAAATCCCGACAGATTCTCTTGGTATTTCAGATTCAAAAGATCCCGACAAAAGTATCATCTATCAAATACATTCTCTTGTATTAGATGAGCAAAAGAAAAATGATCTCAGAAAGAAATTCGTAGAAGGTGGTGTTGGATACAAGGATCTCAAAGAACAACTGATTCAGGACCTAATTGGTTTCATTAAACCATTACGAGAGAAGAGAGAGGAACTTTCCAAGGACATTGATCGGGTAATGGACGTTTTGAAAGACGGAAAGATCAGAATAAGAAAAATCGTTGAACAAAAAATGGATGAAGTACGTCAAAAAGTTGGTGTTAAATTATATTAATAATGACAGCCGAGACTTTTTCAATTAAAACAGAAACGTTTGAAGGACCATTGGATTTACTA
>CAZHOL010000043.1:0-1611 GCA_964534415.1 uncultured Candidatus Saccharibacteria bacterium
AGCACAAAAATCAAAATTGGTTTTCAAATCCTCGCCCCGCTCCGTCGCCTGACGGAGCTTTTTACATCCTAACCGGCACTCTAATACCCAAAACGTTCAGAGCATTCGCAATTACAATCATAGTCGATCGCACAATCGCCAATTTATATCCCTCAGCCTCCCCACCGTCGAGAATTTGTTGATTTGCATAAAAAGCATTGAATTCCCCTGCTAACTGCGTCACGTAAGTTACCAAATTTTGCGGAGCAGTTTCTCGCAAAGCTTTCTCAACCACCTCCGGCAATCGATACAACATTTTTTCCAAAGTGCTGGTCTGCCATCCTGTAGGAACTTTTCTCGCGTTCACAATTGTTTTTTGTTTTGAAGCTTTCTCCAAGATAGATTTCGCGCGAATGTATGAATATTGTAGATACGGTCCAGAGTCACCCTCGAATGAGATGGCTTTCTCCATGTCGAAAATAATATTTTTGCCCGGAGATTGTTTCAGAATTGAATATTTCAAAGCCGCCACTGCAACGACGGTTTTCAATTCATTTTTTTCTGCGTCGGTGAATTCACGGTCCGCAATTTTTTCTGCTACAACCTGTTCCAAATCCAACAAGAGAGATTCTCCTGTGATGACATTTCCTTTTCGCGAAGACATTTTTCCGCTGGCGAATTGCATCATGCCGTGCGTGATATGCTGCGTTTTCTCCGCAATTTTTGGATAAGTTTTTTTCAAAACCGCCATGACTACCTTGTAATATTCGAGTTGTTCGGATGCGGTAATGATAATCGATTTGTCGTATTTGAAAGACTTCTCTTTTTTGTAAGCCAACCCGAGATCCTTGGCATCGTATGTCGGCAAACCCAAGTGATTTATATAAACCCTGGTGTGCAAACCATCCTGCTCACCACGATAAATAATTGCCCCACCGTCTCCCTGTTCGAAAACTGGCCCAATATTATCGCGAACAATTTTTTCACCAATTTCTGCAACTGAACTTTCGTAAATAAAATAGTCAAAATGCGTTCCGAGTTTTGCATAAATCTCATCGAAATGTTGCAGACTCCACTTTTTTCCAATTTTATAAATATTCTCCAACTCTGAATCAGTCACAAATTTTCCATCAAAAAATTCGTAAATCTTTTTATTGATAACATTTATCTCGGCTTTGGCTTTCTCATCCTCTTCGTAACGCGAAGAACCGAGAACATATGCATCGCCCAAAAACTTTGTCTTCTGAGTTAGTGGAGCTTTATCATCTGGAAAGTCCTCTGCAGTCTGCATTATTCCCCACAATGACTTTGCAATATGCAAACCAACATCACCCTGATAACAAGCGCGTCTAACCTTCGCACCACTCCAAAAGTACAATCTCGAGATAGCTTCACCAATCGCATTCGCCATCAAATGGCCGATGTGAAATTGCTTGAAAGGATTCGGGTCGGTGTATTCGAGCAAAATCTCCTGGCCCTTCATGTTTTTGTTTTTGCCGAAATCCTGTTCTTTGTCCAAAATATCAGAGAGACTCTTTCGGAAAAATTCCGGCGACAATTTAAAGTTAATGAAGCCAGGCCCAGCGATTGAGACTTCGCTAATTTCTGACGGTAATTTCTGGCTGATTTTTT